>DATKBK010000226.1:0-2680 GCA_035514045.1 Steroidobacteraceae bacterium
CTATCCGGAGTGGCGCATCGGACCCGGCTACTCGGGCTGGGCGTACCGGCGCGAGCAGCGCTGTGGCGCACAGGTCTACCGCTGCCCGCTCTACGTGTCGCGCAATGCCACAGGTTTGCGTCGCATCCTGCACGTGCTGTCGTTCGCCCTGTCGAGCTTCCCGGTCATCGTCTGGCAGGCGCTGGCCTGGCGGCCGCAGTTGATGTTCGTAGTCGAACCAACCTTGGGCTATGTGCCATCCGCGTTGCTGGCCGGCCGCCTGGCGGGTGCCCGGTTGTGGCTGCACGTGCAGGACTTCGAAGTGGACGCGGCCTTCGGGCTCGGCCTGCTGCCCCAAGGCCGGTTGCAGCGCCTGGTGCTGGGGGTGGAATCCTGGCTGATGCGCCGTTTTGACCGGGTGTCCTCGATCTCGGGGCGCATGGTCGAGCGTCTCTCCGCCAAGGGCGTCGCGGTGGAGAAAGTGGACAGCCTGCCCAACTGGGTGGATGTCGGGCAGATCCGGCCCTTGGAGCGCGAGAACGCACTGCGCGCTGAGTTGGGGATTCCGGCCAGCCACTTCGTGCTGCTGTACTCGGGAAACATGGGCGAAAAACAGGGGCTGGAACTGCTGGTGGCCACGGCGCGCCGCTTGCAGGATGAGTCACTGCTGTTCCTGATGTGTGGCGACGGTGCCGCGCGCGCGCGCGTCCAGCAGCAGGCCGAGGGTCTGGTCGGCATGCGCTTCCTGCCGCTGCAGCCGCGCGAGCGCCTCGGCGAGCTGCTGTCGCTGGCGGACATTCACCTGCTGCCGCAGCGTGCCGATGCCGAGGATCTGGTGCTGCCATCGAAGCTCAGCGCGATCATGGCCAGCGGCCGTCCGGTGGTGGCTACCGCAAGCGCCGACTCCGAACTCGGGCGGGCAGCCGCGCACGGGGGATTGGTGGTGCCGCCGGGTGATGTGACTGCCTTCGTGCAGGCGCTGCAGCGCCTGTTGCGTGACGCCGCACTGCGCCAGCGCCTCGGGGAGGGCGGTCGCGCTCACGCAGCCGCGAACTGGGACCGGCAGGCAGTACTGCACCGCTTCGGCACCAGCCTCTCCGCAGTGATCGCGAAAAACTGAAACATTACCGACCTACGCTGCCGGACCCGTGATGAACAGCGCCGCTCCGACAACCACCCGCCCGGGCGAGTACTCCCTGTCGCGCCTCCAGTGGGCGCTGCTGGCGCTGGCCTCCGTTGCGCTGCTGGTCATGTTCCGGGGCACGCTGGCCTACATCTGGCAGAACTGGCAGCGCGAGGAATACAGCCACGGCTTCCTCGTCCCGGTAATCAGCCTGCTGCTGCTGTGGCAGCGCCGCCGGCAGCTGCAGCAGATGCCATTCACCGGCAGCTGGGCTGGCGTGGCGCTGGCGGTGGCCGGGATCGGCCTGTGGTTCGTCGGCACCATGGCAGCGATCACCACCATCGACGCTTACGGGCTGGTGATCACGATCGCCGGCGTTGCGCTGGCGCTGCTGGGCTGGAAGGCATTCCGGGTCGCGCTTCCGGCGGTAGCGCTGCTGCTGCTGATGAATCCCATCCCGGCGTTCTTCTTCAACAACCTCTCCTCGTTCCTGCAGCTGGTGTCCTCGCAGATCGGCGTGGCCGTGATCCGCATGTTCGGCATCAGTGTGTTTCTCACCGGCAACGTGATCGATCTGGGAACCTACCAGCTGCAGGTGGTCGAGGCCTGCAGCGGCCTGCGCTACCTTTTTCCGCTGATCACCCTCGGCGTGATCTTCGCCAGCGTGCTGCGCATCCCTCTGTGGGTAAGGTTGGTGGTCGTGTTCTCGACGGTGCCCATCACCATCCTGATGAACAGTTTCCGCATCGGCGTGATCGGGGTGCTGGTGAACCAGTACGGAGTCGCCCATGCCGAGGGCTTCCTGCACGACTTCGAGGGCTGGGTCATCTTCATGGCCTGCCTCGCGCTGCTGGTGCTGGAGATCTGGATGCTGGTACGCCTCAGCGGCGACCGGCGCCCCATGCGCGAGATCATCGCCATCGACTGGCCAGAGGCGCGACCGGCCGAAACAGCCGTCACGCAACGTTCGCTGCGGCCGCAGCTGGCGGCTGGGCTTGCGGTGCTGGCGGCCGGGGTCAGCATGGCTTTGACGCTGCCGCACCGCACTGAACTGAGTCCGCAGCGCGCCTACTTCTCGCAGTTTCCGCTGCAGCTGGAGCCCTGGCGCGGACGGCGGGAGCGCATGGAGAAGCAGTACCTGGATGTGCTGCAGCTGGACGACTACATCCTTGCCGACTATGCCGCCGACGGACCGGCGCCGGTCAATTTCTACGTGGCCTACTACGCCTCGCAACGTGGCTCGGGCGCGGCGCATTCGCCGGCCTCCTGCCTGCCGGGGGGAGGCTGGCGGATGACCGAGTTCGACCGCCACGAGATTCCCGCCGGAGCCAGCGGCACAGGAGTTGCCGTCAACCGCGTCATCATCGAGCAGGGCGAGCAGCGACAGCTGGTCTACTACTGGTTCCAGCAGCGGGGTCGCAACATCACCAACGAGTACCTGGTGAAGTGGTACCTGCTGTGGGATGCGCTGACCCGCAACCGCACCGACGGTGCGATGGTCAGATTGATCACGCCGCTGCCGCGCGGTGAGGATGTGCAGGCGGCCGATGCGCGGCTGATGGGATTCTCGCGCCAGGT
>DATKBK010000227.1:0-3771 GCA_035514045.1 Steroidobacteraceae bacterium
GAGCGCGTGCCGATCACGATGCGCGCCTCGCCGCGGGCAGCGGTCAGCCACGCGCGCGCGCGCGCCGCGTCCGTGAGCCCGGAATGCAGCGCGGCAATGGGCGCATCGAAGCGCCGCTGGAATCGTTCCAGCAGTTGCGGCGTAAGGCCGATCTCCGGGCACAGCACCAGCACCGACCCGCCGCGCGCCAGCACTGCGGCCACGGCCTGCAGGTATACCTCGGTCTTGCCGCTGCCGGTCACGCCATCGAGCAGGAAGTTGCCGGCGCCGGTTGCCATCTGCAGTGCCTGCAGCGCGGTGTGCTGGGCATCGCTCAGCGGGTAGGGCAGCTCGCGCGCTGCCGCGGCACTGGTCTGCACTGCAGCTTTCGCCGTGGGTGGTTTCTGCGGCCGCTTGCGCAGCACCCGCAATCCCTTTGGCAGCGCAGTGGCGACCACCTCGCCGACGGGATGGTGGTAATAGTTCGCCGCCCATTCCAGCAACGCAATTCCGGCCGCATCCAGCAGCGGCTGCTCGTCGAGCACTGCCTGCACTTCGCGCAGCTTGTCCGGCGCGATATCGGTGGTGGATGACAGCCGCATCACCAGCCCAACGACCTCGCGCCGCCCGAAGGGCACGCGCACGCGCATGCCCGGCGCCACTGCATGTGGCGCCGGCAACCGGTAATCGAACAACTGCCGCAGCGGCGTGTCGATCGCCACCTGGCAGAAGGCGGACTCTGGCAACGGGATCACCCTTGTCTCATGGCCGCAGGCGATGGATCATCGGGCCATGCGACAGGCAACCATTGTAGGTCTCCCGATGCTGGCGCTGCTCGGGCTTGCCGCCTGCGGCGGTGAGGACGGGCCCATCGTCGACTATCAGGCCGGAATTTATCCCGCCTCGACGACCTTCGCGGCGCGCTGTGCAAATCCACGCCGGCTCGGCACCGACCCCTGGACCGGCAACGTATGGCCCGACCGGCCGGGCAGTGCGCTGCACGAGAAGCACTTCCTGCGCTCCTGGACCAACGAGCTGTACCTGTGGTTCGACGAGGTCCTCGACCGCAATCCCCTCGACACCGGCGGCAGCGCGGGCGGCGTGCCGGAGTACTTCGACCTGCTGCGCACCACGGCGCTCACGGCCTCGGGCCAGCCCAGGGACCGCTTCCATTTCACCTTCGATACCGACCTGTACCGCCAGCAGTCGACCTCCGGCGTGGTGCTGGGCCACGGCATCTCCTGGTCGGTGATGCGCGCCACGCCACCACGCGAGTTGCTGGTGGAATTCGTGCAGGCCGGTACCGAGGCGGCCGCGGAAGGCGTGCAGCGCGGCGCCACCCTGCTCACCCTGAATGGCATTGACGTGGTCAACGACGCCACCCAGGCGGGCGTCGACAGCATCAACACGACCCTGTTCAGTCCGGCCGCCGGCTCCATGCACACCATGGTATTCCGCGATCGCGGCAGCACCAGTACCCGCACCGTCACGCTCGCTGCGGCGAACATCGCTTTCGAAGCGGTGCCAACAACCGACGTGATCAACGTGGCCGGAACCAGCGTAGGCTATCTGCTGTTCAATGACCATACCGCGCCGGCCGAGGCGCAGCTGAAAGGCGCAGTGGAAGACCTCGCGGACGCAGGCATCGACGAGCTGGTACTCGACCTGCGCTACAACGGCGGCGGCTTCCTCGAAATCGCCAGCCAGCTGGCCTACATGATCGCCGGCCCCGGAGTCACCGCCGGGCGGGCATTCGAACGGCTGCAATTCAACAGCAAGTATCCCTCCCTGCATCCGCTGACCGGCCAGCCCATCCAGCCGATGTCATTCCACGCCACCACTCGGAATTTCTCGCTGCCCTCAGGCCAGACGCTGCCCAGCCTCGACCTGGGCCGCGTCTACGTGCTCACCTCCAGCCTCACCTGTTCGGCCAGCGAGTCCATCATCAATGGCCTGCGCGGCGTCGGCATCGAGGTGATCCAGATCGGCGGGGATACCTGCGGCAAGCCCTACGGGTTCTATGCCCAGGACAACTGTGGCACCACGTATTTCTCCATCCAGTTCCGCGGCGTCAACGACGTCGGCTTCGGCGACTACGTGGAAGGCTTCTCGGCCACGCGCATGGTGGGTGAGCCGCAGGCCAACCTGCCCGGCTGTGCTGCCAGCGACGATTTCACCCGCGAGCTGGGTGACCCCCAGGAGGGCCAGCTGCAGGCTGCGCTGACCCATCTGCAGACTGGTGCCTGTCCGGTGATGCCGCTGCAGAAGGCACAGTCCGGTGCGCCGGTCGCAAGCTGGGATGGCATCGATTCGCCACTGGCCCTGCGCAAGCCGGCTCCGGCGCCCTGGCGCGACAACCGCATCCTGCGCTGACGCGCGCGGCAATTCACCCAGCGAGCAGCGTCACCTTGCCGAAATGCTGGCCGGTGTGGAAATAGCGGTACGCCTCTGGCAGCTCCGATAGCGCGAAGCTGCGATCCACCACCGGCCGCAACCTGGTCACTTCGACGAAGTGGGCCAGCTTCTCGTGCATGCGCCGGGGACCGACATAGACACCCTGCAGGCGCAGCGCCCCGGGAATCAACGCTCGCGGTGGCACGCCGCCACCCGCGCCGCTGACCGCGCCCACCGTCACGATGGTGCCCTGCATGCGCACCGACGCCAGCGACTGCGGCAGCGTCTTCTCGCCGCCCACTTCGATCACCAGATCGGCACCGGCGCCAGCGGTCAGCCGCCGTACTTCGGTCGACCATTCCGGCACGCGCAGGTAATTGATGGTCTCGTCGGCGCCCAGTTCGCGCGCGCGCTCAAGTTTGGCGTCGCTGGAGGAAGTGATGATGGTGCGGCAGCCGGCGGCTTTGGCCAGTTGCAGCGCGAACACCGATATGCCGCCGGTCCCCAGCAGCACCACGGTATCGCCGGGCTGCACGCGCGCGGTCTCGAACAGCGCATGCCAGGCCGTGGTACCCACGCAGGTCAGGGTCGCCGCCTCGGCATCGGTGAGATGGGCGGGCGACTTCACCAGCGAGTGCTCGCCAAGCACCAGCTCCTCGGCAAAGGTTCCCACGCCCCCCGCGCCCAGCGCCGTGGCCACGCCGGCAGGCGTCATCGGCCCATCCACCCAGTCGGGAAAGAAGCTGGTGGCGACGCGGTCCCCGACCGCGAAGCGCGTGACAGCCGGGCCGATTTCCACCACCGTGCCAACGCCATCCGAACCGGGGACCAGTGCGCCGGTGCCGCTCACCGGATATCCGCCCCGGATCACCATCAGGTCACGAAAATTGAGCGAGCCTGCGGCCAGGCGCACCCGCACCTGGCCCGCGCCGGGCTGCGCGCCTGGCTCCGTGACCAGCCTCAGCCCGTCGATCTGGCCGCCGGGCGGCACACGCCAGGTTTGCATGCTTGGGCTCCGAAACTGCAATAAAGGTGCAAAGTAGCATCGGCAACGCCGGGACGTTGTCTGGCGGCGGCACGTATCTTAATCTTCCACGGATGAACCGGGACAACATGGGAACCCACCGGGCGCCAGCAGGCGCCCCAGCCGACGACCTTGCGATCGTACGCATGGCCGATGGCTTCGTGCTGGGTCAGCCCATCCTGCGCGCCGACGTCGCCGGCATGCCGCTGGAATGGGTCGACTACAAGGAAGCCGCCCGGCTCTACACCCAGGGGCAGGTGGCCTATTCGGTGGGCACGCCGCTGTACCAGCTCAAGGGCGGTTTCAACGCCGCCACCGGCCGGCGCAGCGTGCTCGAGATCAACTCCATCATCGCCACCATCGGCACCACGGCC
>DATKBK010000228.1:0-2396 GCA_035514045.1 Steroidobacteraceae bacterium
GCGGCATCAGCATGGCGCCGCCGCCGGGGTGATCCTGTTCTTCACCGCACTGGCAGCCGCGGCCGGCCCCCTGACCATGGGTGCCGTCAGCGACGCGTGGCAGACACCACGGGCTGGCTTCGTCCTGGCCACGGTGTTCGCGCTGCTGCTGCTGGTCGGCCTGCTCGTGAACTGGCTGCGCGATCCCTCCGATGCGCGCCTGCGCGGCGCTGACGCTGCGGCTGCTCCTTCCCCGTGAAGAGTCAGGTTCAGCTCATCTGCTACGTCGACCGGCTTGGCGGCACGCTGCGCGGCCTGCGGCAGCTGATTGGCGGACCGTTTGCGGGCCTGTTCGGCGGCGTGCACATCCTGCCGTTCTTTCACCCCATCGACGGCGCGGATGCCGGGTTCGATCCCATTGACCACCAGCAGGTCGACGAGCGCCTGGGCGACTGGGATGACGTGCGTGCCCTCGCCGGGGAGGTGGATATTGTTGCCGACGTGATCGTGAATCACATCTCTAGCCATTCACCGCAGTTTCTCGATTACTCCGCGCATGGCGCACGCAGCCGCTACGACGGGCTGTTCCTGACTTTCGAGAGCGTCTTCCCCGACGGCGCCTCCGAGGCGGACCTGCTCGCAATCTACCGCCCGCGCCCTGGTCTGCCCTTCACCCCGCTGACATTGGCTGATGGAACCCGACGCCTGCTGTGGACCACGTTCACCGCCGAGCAGCTGGACATCGATGTAACGCACCCGGAAGGTACGCGCTACCTGGACCAGATCCTGCGCATCTTCGCTACCAATGGCGTGAAGCTGATCCGCCTCGATGCGGTGGGATACGCCGTGAAGCGGGCCGGCACCAGCTGCTTCATGATGGAAGAGACCTGCGCCTTCATCCGCGAGTTCGCGGCGCGCGCCGGCTCGCATGGCCTTGAGGTACTGGTCGAGATCCACGCCCACCACCAGCAGCAGATCCGCATCGCAAGTCAGGTGGACTGGGTCTATGACTTCGCGCTGCCCCCTTTGGTGCTGCATGCATTCTTCGCCGGCACTGCCCGTCACCTGAAAGACTGGATCCAGGTTCGTCCGGCCAACTCGCTCACCGTGCTCGACACCCACGATGGCATCGGCGTGATTGATATCGGCGCAGACAGCACGGACCCTGCCGGCCTGCCCGGGCTGGTCCCTGACGCCGGGATCGACCAGCTGGTACAGCGGATTCACGCCAACTGTCACGGCGAGAGCCAGCGCGCCACCGGCGCCGCGGCTTCGAATCTCGACCTCTACCAGGTGAACTGCACTTTTCATGACGCCCTGGGCCGCGACGACCTGCGGTACCTGCTCAGTCGCGCAATCCAGTTCTTCCTGCCCGGCATTCCACAGGTGTACTACGTGGGTCTGCTGGCCGGCGCCAATGACATGGCGCTGCTGGCGCGCACTGGCGTTGGCCGCGACATCAACCGCCATCACTACACGCGCGGCGAAATCGAGGAAGCCTTGCGCCGTCCGGTGGTGGCGGACCTGCTGGGGCTGATCCGGCTGCGCAATACACATCCGGCGTTCCAGGGCAGTTTCGAACTGCTCCCGTCGCCAGATGACGAGCTGGAGATGTGCTGGCGGAACGATCAGGCGCAGGTGCACCTGCGCGTGGACCTTGGCACGGCCGCACACGAACTGCTGTTCACGAACCTGGAAGCCGCACCGCAGTTCAGGCTGTTGCAGGCCAGAATCCCATGACCCGCGACCCGGCGCACGACTGCTATAGTCGCGGGGCCATGCCAGCAAAACGCCGCACACACAGCAGGATGGCCGAGGTGGCGCGACGCGCGGGCGTGTCCCTGTCCACCGTATCCCGGGCGCTGTCCGGCAGTCCGGTGATCTCCGAGGAAACCAGACGTGTGGTCCGGGCCGCGGCCAGGCAACTGGACTACCGGGTCGATGCCGCCGGCAGCAGCCTCAGAACCGGCCAGACGCGCACCATCGGCGTGGTGATCCCGCTGGCCCACGCGGCCCGGCAGAATTTCTCCGACCCGTTCTTTCTCGAGATTCTGGGCGCGGTCGCCGACGAGCTTGCCGCCGGCGGCTTCAATCTGCTGCTGACACGGGTGACCGAAGATCCCTGCGACTGGATCACCGACCTTGCGCGCGGCCGCCGTGCGGACGGCGTGATCGTCATCGGTCAGAGCCTCCATCATGAATCACTGAACCGCATCGCCGCCAACGGTTTTCCGATGGTGGTGTGGGGCACCCGGCTGCCCGGCCAGCAGTACGTGACAGTGGGATCCGACAACTTCGCCGGTGGTCTCTCCGCGACGGCGCACCTGCTCTCGCAGGGCTGCCGCCGCATCGTGTTCCTCGGCGATCCGGCCGCACCGGAGGTCGGCGTGCGCCTGCTCGGGCACCTGCACGCGCTG
>DATKBK010000229.1:0-2473 GCA_035514045.1 Steroidobacteraceae bacterium
CGCCGGCATCCGGTGCTCAACACCATCCGCGCGCACCGCGGCGTGGACTACGCAGCCGCCACCGGTACGAAGGTCCTTGCCGTCGGCGCCGGACGGGTGCAATTTCGCGGCGTCAGTGGCGGCTTCGGCAATCTGATCGAGATTGCCCACAGCGGCCCGTCCAAGATCGTCACCCGTTACGCCCATCTGTCGCGCTTCGCCAAGGACGTGAAGTCCGGCAGTCGCGTGGAGCAGGGCCAGCTCATCGGCTACGTCGGCAGCACCGGGCTTGCCACCGGGCCGCACCTGCACTTCGAATTCCTCCAGGGTGGCCAGCACGTCGATCCGCAGAAGGCCATCAGCAACAGCGAGCCGGGGCCGCCGGTGCCGGCCACCGAGCGCCCCAAGTTCGAGGCGCAGGTCGCGCCGCTGCTGGCGCGCCTGAATACGGCGCCCGCGCCGGTGAGCACCGCGCTGGCGACTCGCTGAGCGCTGCGGCGCGCGTAGCAGGCCCATGACCCTTTGCGCCGGTCTGGTTTCCGGCACCAGCATGGATGGCGTGGAAGCCGTGCTGCTGGAGATCTCAGGCAGCGACTTTGCCGTGCGTGGCGCGCTGCATGTGGACTATCCCGACCAACTGGCGGCACAGCTGAAAGATGCGGTGACTGACCCGCACGCCTGCGGGCTCGATGCGCTGGGCCACCTCGATGCCGCCATCGGCGAGGTGTTCGCCGGCGCAGCTGCGTCGCTGCTCGCACGCTGCGGAGTTGCCGCCAGCGCGGTGCGTGCCATCGGCAGCCACGGGCAGACCGTGCTGCACCGGCCACGCGCACCGCTGCCGTTCTCGATCCAGATCGGCGACCCCAACCGCATCGCCGAGCGCACCGGCATCGACGTGGTGGCCGATTTCCGCCGCCGCGACCTGGCGGCCGGCGGTGAGGGCGCGCCGCTGGTGCCGGCCTTTCATGCGGCCGCCTTCGGCAACGCGGGCAGGGACTGCGCGGTGGTCAACATCGGTGGCATCGCCAACATCACCACGCTGCATGCCGGCGGCGGTGTCGCCGGCTTCGACACCGGACCGGGCAATTGCCTGATGGACTTGTGGGCCCAGGAACATCTGGGCACGGCCTTCGATGCGGGTGGCGCGCTCGCCGCGCGCGGCCGCGTGCAGCCGGCGCTGCTCGCTGCGCTGCTGGTGGAGCCCTACCTCGCTCTGCCACCACCCAAGAGCACCGGCCGCGAACTGTTCCACCGCGCCTGGCTTGCGCCGGCCCTGCTCCGACATGACGCACCAGTGCCCGATGTGATGGCTACGCTGTGCGAGTACACCGCCGTCACCATCGCCAATGCGGTGCGCGCCGTGCCGGACTTCCATCCCGGGGAATTGCTGGTCTGTGGCGGTGGCGCGCGCAATGGCGAGCTGATGCGCCGGCTGGCGCGACAGCTGGCAGGCGTTGAGCTGACTACTACTGCCGCCCGTGGCATCGCGCCGGACCAGGTGGAAGCAGCGCTGTTCGCCTGGCTGGCACACCGCTTCCTCGAAGGCGAACCCGGCAATGTCACTGCGGTGACGGGCGCGCGCGGGCCGCGCGTGCTGGGCGCGCTGTACCGCGGGTCTGTCACCGGACTGTCACATCCATGACCGAGTCTCGCGGGTCACGCATGGAATCCCTGATCAACCGCGAGCTGTCACAGCTGGAGTTCAACCAGCGCGTGCTGGCCCTGGCCTCCGACCCCTCGCTGCCGCTGCTGGAGCGCCTGCGCTTCCTGTGCATCTCCTCCAGCAACCTCGACGAGTTCTTCGAGATCCGCGTCGCCGGCCTCAAGCAGCTGGAGGAACTGGGCACCCAGGTCGGGCCGCTGCTGGGGCAGATCCGCGAGCGCGCGGCGCAGCTGATCGGGGACCAGTACCGCTGCCTCAACGAGCTGCTGCTGCCGGAGCTGGACGCGGCAGGGGTGCGGCTGCAGACCCGCGACATCTGGTCCAGCGAGGACCGCGGGTTGCTGGAGCAGCACTTCCACAAGGAGGTCGAGCCGGTGCTCAGCCCGCTGGGCCTGGATCCGGCGCGGCCCTTTCCGCGCATCCAGAACAAGAGCCTCAACTTCATCGTGCGCCTGGCGGGCAAGGATGCCTTCGGCCGCGACACCGAGCTGGCCGTGGTGCAGGTGCCGCGCTCGCTGCCGCGCGTGGTGCGCGTGCCCAATGGCGCCAGCGGCGTGTCGCTGGTGCTGCTGTCGAACATCGTGGCCGAGTTCGTGCCGCTGCTGTTCCCAGGTATGGAGGTGACCGGTTGCTATCCGTTCCGGGTCACGCGCAACAGCGACCTGTTCGTGGACGAGGAGGAAATCGACGACCTGCGCCGCGCGCTGGAGGGCGAGCTGGCGCACCGGCGCTACGGTGCCTCGGTGCGGCTGGAGACCTCGATCGACTGTCCGGAGGACGTCGCCGACTTCCTGCTGCAGCAGTTCACACTGGGGCGGCCGGATCTGTACC
>DATKBK010000230.1:0-2949 GCA_035514045.1 Steroidobacteraceae bacterium
ATCCTCACCGGCACCAGCGGCGACCCCAACGTGCTGCGACTGCTGCCGCCTTTCACACTCAGGGAGACCGAGGTCGATCTGCTGTCCGCCGCGCTGAAGCGGCTGGCATAGACGCACGCCCTCTTCGACAACAACATGAAACGTTTCATCGATCTTGCGGAACTCGAGCCGGTCGCCGTGCGCGACCTCATCGGCCTTGCCAGCCGGCTCGAGCGCTCGCCGCGGCCGCAGGCCTTATCCGGCAAGGTGCTGGGCCTGCTGTTCATGAACCCCAGCCTTCGCACGCTGGCCTCGTTCCAGGCCGGCATGTCGCGCCTGGGCGGCAGCTCGTTCGTCATCACCCCCGGCGCCGGCACCTGGCAGCTGGAGACCCGCACCGGCGCCGTGATGGATGGCGACCGGGCCGAGCACATCAAGGAGGGCATCCCCGTGCTCGCCTCCTATGCCGACGTGCTGGGCATCCGCGCCTTCGCCGAAGGCGTAAACCTGGACAACGACCTGAACGAGCTGGTGTTCAAGCAGATCGCCGACCTGGTGGACAAGCCGCTGATCAACATGGAATCGGCGATGAACCATCCCTGCCAGGCGCTGGCCGACTGGAAGACCATGGATGAGCTGGCCGTGCCCGACAACGGCAAGTTCGTGCTGTCGTGGGTGAACCATCCGCGCGCGCTGCCGCTGGCCGTGCCCGCCGCCGCCATGACCATGGCCGCGCAGCGCGGCATGGAAGTGGTGGTGCTGCGGCCCGAAGGCTTCGAGATCCCCACGCCCCTGGCCGACAAGGCGCGGCGCCTGGCCGCCGCCTCCGGCGGCTCGTTCACCGAGACCACCGACCGCGCCGCCGCGATGAAGGGCGCGCATGTGCTCTATGCCAAGGAGTGGGGCTCCACGCGCCACTATGGCGATGCCAAGGCCGATGGCGAACTGCGCAAGAGCCTGAAGAGCTGGAAGGTGGACGAGAGCTGGTTCGCCACCAGCGACGCCAAGGCCCACTTCATGCATTGCCTGCCCGTGCGGCGCAATGTCGCCGTCGCCGATGCCCTGATCGATGGTCCGCGCAGCGCCGTGCTGCGCGAGGCCTATAACCGCATGCCGGCCCAGATGGCCGTGCTGCACCGCCTGCTTTCCTCCAGAGACTGATCCTTACGGAACCGATGACAATGCAAAGCACTGACAAATCCCTGGGCGTGCGCGCCCTGCGCAACGCCGCCCCCTACATCCGCCTGTTCAAGGGCAAGACCTTCGTGGTGAAGGCCGGCGGCGCCGTGTTCGGCGATGTGGACGCCACGCGCGCGCTGATCGAGCAGATCGCCATCCTGCACTACCTGGGCGTGCGGGTGGTGATGGTGCATGGCGGCGGGCCGCAGCTGTCCGAGGTCACCGAAGCCATGGGCGTACCCACGAAGATGGTGCAGGGGCGGCGCATCACGGACGAGAAGGCGCTGGATGCCACGGCCATGGTGCTCAACGGGCTGATCAACACCAAGCTGCTGGCGATCTGCCGGGAGCTGGAGATCGAGGCCGTGGGTGTATCGGGCGTGGATGCCGGGCTGATCACGGCGCACAAGCGCGGGCCGGTGGAAGTGGCCGGCGAGATGATCGATTACGGGTTTGTCGGTGATATCGACCTGGTGGATGACTCGGTGCTGCAGCGGCTGCTGGATTCCGGGTTGATGCCGGTGGTGAGTCCGCTGTCGGCGGATGCCAAGGGCACGCTGCTGAATATCAATGCGGATACGGTGGCCGCGGCCATTGGCGCGGCGCTGGGGGCGGAGAAGCTCATCCTGTGCACCGGGGCGCCCGGGATTCTTGAGGATGTGACCGACCCGGGCTCGGTGGTGTCGTACACGGATCTGAAGGGGCTGGAGAAGATGCGTCAGTCCGGCGCCATCAAGGACGGCATGCTGCCCAAGGCCAAGGCTATTGAAGAGGCCATACGTGGTGGGGTGCGACGGGTGCATGTGATCTCTTATGACACGCAGGACAGCATCCTCACCGAGGTGTTCACCAATGAGGGCATGGGGACGCTGATTGTTGAGGACATCAAGGCGTTGAGCGCTGCCGAGCAGCAGAGCGGCAAGTAAGTGAGCAGGCTCTGGGACAAGGGGGCGCCGCTGGATAGCCGGGTGCTGGCGTTTACGGCGGGGGAGGATCATGCGCTGGATGAGCGGCTGGTGCGGTACGACGTGCTAGCGTCGATTGCGCATGCACGGATGCTGGCGGGGCGGGGGTTGATTACGGAGGAGGATTTCAAGGCTATTGAGCAGGGGCTTTCTGACGTCGGAGCTGCGCACGCGCGTGGAGAATGGAAGATTCAGCTGGCCGACGAGGATGGTCAGACCGCGCTGGAGAAGCGTCTCACGGCTAAGATCGGTGCCCCTGGCGGGCGCGTGCACCTAGGCCGCTCACGCAATGACCAAGTGCTCACGGCACTGCGGTTGTATCTGAGAGATGCAGCTAAGCAGCTCGCCGGGGCAACTCTGTCAGTGGCCGACGCGTTGGATGCTCTCGCGGCACGCCAAGGCAAGGTTGCCCTACCCGGCTATACGCATATGCAGCAAGCCATGCCCAGTTCGGTGGCCCTGTGGGCCGGCGGACATTCCAGCGAGCTGCGAGATGATGCGGCTGGCCTCAAGTCTGTGCGCCGTCGCATTGAGCGCAGCCCCCTTGGCTCCGCTGCCGGTTATGGCGCGCCAGCGCTAAAGCTCGACCGCGACGCCACCTGCGCCGAGCTGGGCTTCGACGAAGTGCAGGAGCCAGTCACAGCCGTTCAGCTGTCCCGCGGCAAGGCCGAGAGCCAGCTACTGTTCGAAATCACTCTGGCGATGCAGGACTTAGGTCGCCTAGCTAGCGACCTACTTTGGTTTTATACGCAGGAGTTTGGATTCGTAAAATTGCCGGACGCGTTCACTACCGGCTCGTCGATCATGCCGCAGAAGCGCAATCCGG
>DATKBK010000231.1:0-2097 GCA_035514045.1 Steroidobacteraceae bacterium
ACGGAACTCGGCCTGCCCGCGGCCGCGGCACGCACGCTGACCCTGCAAACGGCGCTGGGCGCGGCACGCATGGCGCTCGAAGCCGGCGAGCCGCCAGCGACCTTGCGCAAGCAGGTGACCTCCCCGGGCGGTACCACCCAGGCCGCGGTGGAGAGTTTCATCGCGGGCGGTCTGGAGGATCGGGTGCGCAAGGCGCTGCACGCGGCTTGCGATCGCGCCGGGGAACTGGGCACGGAACTGGGCAACGGCGCCTGATGGGCGGCTCCTATATCGGCAATGCCGCGACCTTCGTCGTCGAGACGATCTTCAGCCTGTACATCCTCATCGTGATGCTGCGCCTGCTGCTGCAGCTGGTGCGGGCCGACTTCTACAACCCGGTCTCGCAGGGCATCGTGCGCGCTACCCAGCCGCCGCTGCGCTTGCTGCGGCGCGTGATCCCGGGAGTGGCCGGCGTTGATCTGGCTTCGGTGGTGCTGCTGCTCGCGCTGCAGATGACCGAGCTGTGGCTGGTGCTGCTGATGCTGGGACGCGACGCGGCGCTGGCCGGGCTGGTGGTGCTGTCCATCGCGAAGCTGGTCGAGCTGCTCATTTATGTGTTCCTGTTCGCAGTGCTGGCACTGGTGATCCTGAGCTGGATACAACCGAATGCGTACAACCCCATCGTCGGCCTGATCAGCGCCATCGCTTCGCCGCTGATGCGCCCGGCGCGGCGCCTGCTGCCGCCGATGGGCGGACTGGATTTGTCGCCGATCGCGGTGCTGCTCGTGCTCGGCGTGCTGCTCAGGCTGCTGGTGGCGCCGCTCGAACACCTCGGCGTCAGCATGCTGTGAAGCAGGAGTCCACCGATCAGCCGACCGCCGCCACGCTCGCGTCCGCTGACCGCCCGCGGCATGAGGATCCGCACGTCGAGCCGCCCCGCACCGCGACCCGCGACCCGACCGATCCCGCGACCGATCTCATGAGCAACGACCTCGCACCGGATTCGGTGGGCCTGGTCGTTGCGCACAGCGCCCGTTTCGAGCAGGAGCTGGAGCTGGATTGCGGGCGTCGCCTGGACGGATTCGAGCTCGTCTACGAGACCTACGGCGAGCTCAACGCCGCGCGCAGCAACGCGGTGCTCATCTGCCACGCGCTGAGCGGTGACCATCACGCGGCGGGCTACCACGATGAGGACGATCCCAAGCCGGGATGGTGGGATGCCTGCATCGGCCCGGGCAAGGCCATCGACACGCGGCGCTTCTTCGTGGTGTGCCCGAACAACCTCGGCAGCTGCCGCGGCTCGACCGGCCCGCTGACCATCGATCCGGACACTGCCGAACCGTACGGGCCCGGCTTTCCCATCGTCACCGTGCGCGACTGGGTGCGCGCCCAGGCCGCGCTCGCGCAGCGGCTGGGCATCGCGCAGTGGGCCGCGGTGGTCGGCGGCAGCCTGGGCGGGATGAACGCGATGCAGTGGGCCATCGACCTGCCCGAGCGCGTCCGAAACTGCGTGATGATCGCGGTGGCGCCGCGGCTCTCGGCACAGAACATCGCCTTCAACGAGGTCGCCCGGCAGGCCATCCGCTCCGACCCGGACTTCCACGACGGCCATTATTACCGCCACGCACTGGTGCCGCGGCGCGGCCTGATGCTCGCGCGCATGCTCGGACACATCACCTACCTGTCCGAGGACAGCATGCGCCAGAAGTTCGGCCGCGAGCTGCGCGAAGGCCGGCTGACCTTCGATTTCGACATCAACTTCCAGGTCGAGAGCTATCTGCGCCACCAGGGCACCGCCTTCGTGGACCGCTTCGATGCCAACAGCTACCTGCTGATGACCAAGCTGCTGGATTACTTCGACCCGGCCGCGGAGTACGGCGGCGATCTGGTGGCGGCGTTGCAGCGGGTGCAGGCACGCAGCCTGGTGCTGTCGTTTTCCACCGACTGGCGCTTCACCACCGCGCGGTCGCTGGAGATCGTGCACGCGATGATGAAGGCCGGCAGCGAAGTGAGCTTTGCCGAGATCGACGCCGACTTCGGCCACGACTCCTTCCTCATGCCGGTGCCGGACTACCTGCGCGTGTTCGGCGCCTACATGCTGGGGATCCCCACGTGAAT
>DATKBK010000232.1:0-2776 GCA_035514045.1 Steroidobacteraceae bacterium
CTACTTCCCGGAACCCTTGCAGGTGAAGTACGCCAAGGCGATGGAACAGCACCGGCTCAAGCGCGAGATCATCGCCACCGCCGTCACCAACTCGACCATCAACCGGATGGGCGCCACCTTCCTGCTGCGCATGCAGGAAGACACCGGGCGCAGTCCTGGCGAAGTCGCAAAGGCCTTCACCATTACCCGCGAGACGCTGGATGCGCGCGAGCTCTGGGCGCAGATCGACGCACTCGACGGCAAGGTCGCGGAGTCCGTGCAGATCGATGCGTTGCAGGTGATCTGGCAGCTGCAACGCAGCTTTACCCGCTGGCTGCTGTCCCGCCCGGGCGCGATCCCGGACATCGCCAGCGCGGTCGCGCGCTACCACCATGGCTTCCGCGACATCCGCGCCGGCGAGGGCATCCTGCCCGGCCCGCAGCGCCCCGCCTACGAGGCCAGCATGCGCAACTGGCGCGCGCATGGCGTTCCCGTGGCACTTGCCGGCCAGTTGGCCGCGCTGCCGTACCTGGAGCCGTGCGCCGACATCATCGAGGTCGCGCGCGAGCGCAAGCTGAAACCTGTTGACGTGGCCAAGGTGCATTTCCGCCTGGGCGATGCGCTCAACCTGCCGTGGCTGACCGAGCAGATCGACGGCTTGCCCGTCGATGGCCGCTGGCACGCGGTGGCGCGTGGCGTCCTGCGCGAGGAACTGGCGACCCAGCAGCGCGGGCTGGTGCAGCAGGTGCTGGCGCGTCCGGGTGCCGACGCCGACGCCAAGGTCCGCAACTGGCTGCAGCGTGACGACCCGGCACTGCGCTTCACGCTTTCCATGCTGAGCGAGCTGGCCGCGCAGAAGACCCTGGACTACCCCACCGCCTCGGTCGCCGTGCAGCGCCTTTCGCAGTTGGCGATGAGGGGCTGACAGGGTGATCGTTCGGGGTATGCTCGGTCCATGAGCGCTCCCCGACTCGCCCTGCTGGCCTCCCCTGCCGCCGAAGCCCAGGCGGCCCTGGCGACGCTGACTGCACTGCATGGCACGCGTCGTCCGGAAGACGCCGATGTGCTGGTCGCGCTCGGAGGCGACGGGTTCATGCTGCAGACCCTGCATCGCCACGGCAGCCTGGGAAAGCCCGTGTTTGGCATGAAGCTGGGCACCATCGGCTTCCTGATGAACCAGCTGCGTACCGGCGACGACCTGGCCGAGCGGATCGGCAGCGCGGAACCTGCCGTGTTGCACCCGCTGGAGATGCTCGCCCAGACCGAATCCGGGGCCAGCGTCGGCTCGCTGGCATACAACGAGGTATCGCTGTTGCGGCAAACCCGGCAGGCTGCGCACATCGGCATCGAGCTCAATGGCCAGGTGCGGCTTGACGAGCTGATCTGCGATGGCGTGATGCTGGCGACCCCGGGCGGCAGCACCGCGTACAACTTCTCGGCGAACGGCCCGATCCTGCCGCTGGGCGCGAACGTGATGGCACTGACCCCGATCGCGCCTTTCCGGCCCCGTCGCTGGCGGGGCGCAGTGCTCAAGTCGGGCACCGAAGTGAGGTTCCGCGTGCTGGACCCGCACAAGCGTCCGGTGAGCGCCACCGCGGATTCCCACGAGGTCCGCGACGTCACCGAGGTCCTGGTGCGCGAATCCCGCGAACGCACGGTGACCCTCCTGTTCGACCAGGAGCACAACCTCGAAGAGCGCATCCTCATCGAGCAGTTCGCGGTCTGAGCCTTGGCGCAACCGGCATGCCTTTCATTACCCACGACGAGGAGCAGGAGCGGCGCGCCGATCCGCGGCGCCGGCTGATCCCATGGGCTGCTGCGCTGGGGGCATTCCTGCTGGGCATGGCGCTGACGCTCTGGCTGGCGCGGGAGGAGCACCGCCGCGCCGAGATCGAGCATCGGCGGGCGTTCGTGGAATCCGCGAGTGGCGTTGTGGAGGCAATCGAGCAGCAGCTTTCCGACTGCGAGCGGCTCATCCGCACTTTCCAGTCCGTGTTCCTGGCGTCCATGCGCGTGACCGAGGACGACTTCCGCCTCGTGTTCGAGAACCTGCGGGATGACCGCGCGCGCGTCAACCTGCAGGCGCTGGCCTACGCGGAGCGCCAGGTGCTCGACGGCAGGGAACGCTACATCACCACCATCTTCATGCCCGTGCGCGGTAACGAGGCGATCCGGGGACTTGATGTCGGCGAGCAGCCGAGCAACCTGCGCTCGCTGATCGAGTCCAGGGATACCAACCAGGTCAGCATGTCGGCACCGTTCAAGTTGCGCCAGAGCCAGGGTGTCAACACTGCCGTGGATGGCTTCATCCTGAGCCTGCCCTTGTTCGCAGACGGCGCGGCGCCGACCACGGTGGCGGATCGCAGGCGTACCTTCGTCGGTTCGATGGGGGCGTCGTTCCGCACGCCCAACCTGATCACCAGCGTGATCCCGGCGGATGGTGGCCTGGTGGCGGAGGTGGCAGTCGATGATGTCACCGACAGACTGCCGCGTCGGCTGCACCACCACCGCGTTGGACCCGCCGCCTCCAACGAGCAACACGCGCAGAAGATCCGCTTCGGGGGGCGCACCTGGCTGATCACCGTCCTCGGCGCGAGGGGTGCTGCCATGAGTCCCTGGCTGGGACGCGACCTGTGGCTGGGCGTCCTGATGAGCGCACTCCTGGCTGCGCTCAGCTGGTCTTTGGTAAGCACTCGGGAGCGCGCACTCTTGCTGGCGCGGTCGATGAGCGAGCGTTACCGTGCCAGCGAAGAACGCTTCAGGCGGCTCACCGAACTGCTGCCTTCCCTGGTCCTGG
>DATKBK010000233.1:0-3746 GCA_035514045.1 Steroidobacteraceae bacterium
CCAGCAGCAACCATCCACTCAGGGCACGAGCAAAGCTGATGCAAGTAACGATCTTCGGTTCCGGATACGTGGGGTTGGTGACCGGCGCCTGTCTGGCCGATGCGGGCAATCACGTGATCTGCGTCGACGTCGATCAAAGCAAGATCGACCGGCTGAACCAGGGCGAAGTGCCCATCCACGAACCTGGCCTCGAGGCGTTGATCCAACGCAACCAGAAGGCCGGGCGCATCGAGTTCACCACCGACGCGCAGCGCGGCGTCGCGCATGGCCTGTTCCAGCTCATCGCGGTGGGCACGCCGCCCGACGAAGACGGCTCTGCCGACCTCAAGTACGTACTGACAGTGGCCGGCACCATCGGCAAGCACCTCGATCGCTATGCCATCGTCATGACCAAGTCCACGGTTCCGGTGGGCACAGCCGACAAGGTCAAGGTCGAAGTTGCCGGCGCGCTGGCCAGGCGCGGCGCCGAGGTCGAGTTCGACGTCGTCTCCAATCCCGAGTTCCTGAAAGAAGGCGCCGCCATCCAGGACTTCATGCGGCCCGACCGGGTGGTCGTCGGCACCGACAATCCCCGCACCATGGAACTGCTGCGCGCACTCTACGATCCGTTCACGCGCAACCACGAGCGGTTCGTGGTCATGGATGTGCGTTCGGCCGAGCTCACCAAGTACGCCGCCAACGCCATGCTCGCCACCAAGATCAGCTTCATGAACGAGCTGGCCAACATTGCCGAGCGGGTCGGCGCCGACATCGAGAAGGTGCGGGTGGGCATCGGTTCAGACCCGCGCATCGGCTACAGCTTCATCTATCCCGGCGCGGGCTATGGCGGCTCATGCTTTCCCAAGGATGTGCAGGCGCTGGTGCGCTCGGCCAGGGGCGTGCAGTACCAGGCGCAGCTGCTGGAGGCCGTCGAGGCGGTCAACCAGGCGCAGAAGAGCTTCCTGGCCGGCAAGATCCGCAAGCATTTCGGTGCGCAGGGTCTGGCCGGACGCACCATTGCCCTGTGGGGCCTGGCCTTCAAGCCCAACACCGACGACATGCGCGCAGCGCCGTCGCTGACATTGATCGAAGAACTGCTGGCGGCCGGCGCAAGCATCCAGGCGTTTGATCCGGTGGCCATGCCCGAGGCCCGACGCATCCTCAAGGATCACGACCGGCTGAAGCTGGTCGCCGACGCCGCGGCCGCGTTGCAGGGCGCCGACGCGCTCGCCATCGTCACCGAGTGGCAGGAATTCCGCAGCCCGGACTTCGACCACATCAAGGCAACCCTGACCCAGCCGGTCATCTTCGACGGACGCAATCTCTACCATCCGCAGCTCATGCAGCGGCTGGGTTTCAGCTACTACGGGGTCGGGCGCGGGTTGTCCTGAAGCTGCAGGCGCTGTCGGCATTCTTTACGTTGCGCTGCAAACAGGGTCTTCCATACCGCACCGGAATGAACCCAACCACTTGATCCTCAAGGCGAACTCCCCGCCTGGCATCGTGCTTGCAATACCTTCAGCACTGCCAGCCAGTCTGGCTGCTGAAATAGGGAATTCCTGATGATGCATTCGATCAAGTCCTGGTCCCGGGTAGTGCTGGCCACCGCCGCCCTGATCGCAGTGGGCGCACCAGCCTCTGCCGCAGTGTGGACCGACAATGTCGGCTACATCTCCAACTCCGGAGCCACGCCTGCCGGCGGCTGGACGCCGGTGCGGATCTCGCCGACCAGCAGCTACAGCTACGTCCACAGCATCGTCGGCGATCCTGGCTTTGTGCCAAATGGCACGCAGATCTACGATGTGTCGCTAGAGCTGTGGCTTGCCGATGACGCCGGCCACGACTACTACCCCGACGGCAAGGAGTACATGCAGGTCTCCTGGAGCAATGGCTCGTGGACCACGGCCTCCGAAGTCGACGGCAACATCTACTGCGCCTGGTACGGCTGCAACTGGCACAACTTCGAGTTCTCCCCGTCCAACTCGCACCTGCTCGATGGCATCCTGAACGTGACGATCAAGTCCATGCAGGGCGACTTCTACTTCAAGCGCTCGCTGCTCACCGTGACCGGCCGCACTGTCAGCGTGCCCGAGCCGTCCTCGCTGGCGCTGCTGGGCATCGGCCTGATCGGCGCAGGGTTTGCCGCGCGCCGCCGCCGCCGCTCCATCGGCTAGGCGCTCCTTTCCAGGCACCGGCCGCGTGGCCGGACTCACCGCCACCAGGCGCGGCGAATGGCATGCTGATCAGCTAGGCCGTTCGCCGCGCTTTCTCTTGCCGCCGTGAGTTACGTCAAATTCCGCAACCACTGGTCGGACGCGACACGGGCCATAAGTGCGGTAACCCACTGACGAGATTCTTTACGTCGCACTGCAAACACGGTCTTCCATAACGCACCGAAGTGAGTCCAACCACTTGATTCCCAAGGCGAACTCCCCGCCTGGCATCATGCTTGCAACTAGTCTGCCCAACGCCAGGCAGTCTGGCCGCAAGAAATAGGGAATTCCTGATGATGCATTCGATCAAGTCCTGGTCCCGGGTGATGCTGGCCGCCGCCGCCTTGATGGCAGTGGGCGCACCTGCCTCAGCCACGGTGTGGCCCGACAATTTCGGCTACGTCTCCCAGAAAGCCACCCCCGCCCACGGCTCGTCGCACGTGGTGACCACGCCGAACAGAGGCTACAACCGCATCCATAACTACTTCGGCGATCCGCGCTTCCTGCGCATGCACCTTCGGTTTCGCCCACGCCACAGCTCGCCGCTCAGCGAGACCGATGACACCGTCAGCGTGACCGGCGACACCGTCAATGTGCCCGAAAGCACCGTCAGCGTGCCCGAGCCGTCCACGCTGGCGCTGCTGGGCTTCGGCCTGATCGGCGCAGGGTTTGCAGCGCGCCGCCGTCGTCGCGCCATCGGCTAAGCGCTCCTTCCCAGCTCCGGCCCCTTGGCCGGACTCACCGCCACCCAGCGCGGCGAATGGCATACTGATCAGCTATGCCGTTCGCCGCGCTTTCTCTTGCCGCCGTGAGTTACGCCACGGCGGCATTGGCGGGCATCGCGTGTCTCATCTGGGCCCTGCGCGGCAAGGCCGCCCCGGCAACCACCGCCCGGGTGCGCACCGCGCTGTTCGTCACCGCCCTGTGGGCGATCCTGCTGGTGCCCTTCGGTCACGACGCGGCGTGGCGCTGGCTGCCCTTCGCCGAGCTGCTTCGCTACCTGGCCTGGCTGCTGGCCATGCCCGCGCTGATCACTGCCGCCGGCGGCCAATGGCTCGGGCGCATCAACCTCGCGTACTGGGCCGTCTGCGCGCTGCTGGCGCTGGCAAGCCCGGTGCTGGCGACGCTGCTGCTGGCCGTGCTCGGGCTGGTCAATGTCGAACAGCTGCTGCGCAATGCCCAGCCTGCCGAAAAGCGTGGCATCAATCTGTGCGTGCTCGGTCTGGGGGGCATGTTCGCCTACGACCTGTTCCTCTACTCCGAGCTGATCCTGCTGGACCAGCCGCCACTGCAGCCGTGGAGCCTGCGCGGCTTCGTGCATGCGCTGCTGCTGTTGCCTTTGGCACTGGGCATCGCGCGCCTGTCGCGCGCCGGTGTGTCGCTGTTCGTCTCGCGTCAGGCCATGTTCTATTCGACGGCATTTGTCGCCGTCGGGCTTTATCTGGTGGCAATGGCGATGACGGCGCACTACGTGCGCGCCAGCGCCGGTGCCTGGGGCGAATGGCTGCAGCCGCTGCTGATCCTCGGTGCGGGCCTGGTGCTCATCGCACTGTT
>DATKBK010000234.1:0-3752 GCA_035514045.1 Steroidobacteraceae bacterium
GACGTCTGACGTCAGGCGTCAGACGTCAGACGTCAGGTGTCAGGCGTCAGGCGCGAGGCGCGGCCACAGGCTCTTGAAAGATTCGACCAGGAACACCGTCGGATCGCCCAGCCGCGCCACATGGTCCTTCGCCGGCGCGGCAGCCAGCATATCGGCCGGACCAAACCCGGCACGCATCATGCGACTGAGTTCGCCGGAGATCCTCGAGATGATGTCCAGCTCCGCCTGCAGGTCCGATTTCGTGTACAGCCGCTCGCCATAGGCCGTCACCACGCGCGTGGCGTCGTCACATTGCGCGATGAGGCTGCGATAACCATTCACGGTGCCGGTGATGGCGCCGCCGGTGACCCAGTCTGGCGTCGGCCAGCCGTTGCCGAAAACCACGCCGCCGGTGACCAGCACATTGGCGCGGGCCAGCTTCACGTACAGGTCGCCATCGGTATGCGCCTGCGACATTGGCGCGTACTGCAGCGTCTCGCTGCCGGCGGCCAGGTCGCCACCGGTCCAGCTGGTCTTGTTCGGCTGCGCGATCTTCGGCAGCGGCCGGATCGGCGGGCCATCGGGCTGGTAGCGCACGGTGGTCGACAGCCACAGCCGCGTGTGCTCATGGGCGATGATGGTGGCGCCAGCCTTGCCCAGCTGTTCGTTGAGGCCGGTGTGCTCGGCATGCCAGTGCGTGTTGATGAGCGAGTGCGCAGTGCCGCGGCCCAGCCGGGTCTCGGCCAGTTTCAGCACCGCATCGGCATGGGTCTTGAGCCCGCCGTCGATGAACACCAGGCCCTGCGGATCCTTCAATGCCAACAGGTTGGCCCCGGCGCCGCGGATCCAGACCAGACCCTCGGCCAGTGGCTCCGCCGTCAGTCCTGCCTCCGCGGCACGTCCGACCGGTGCCAGGGCGGAGAGCCCGGCACCCTGGCAGAGTGCAGCTGCGGATACCGAACCCACGAACTCCCGTCGTGTCGCTGTGGTCTTCATGCTTGCGGTGGACTCCAACCCATCATTTCCCGGTGCGATAACCTAGAATCGCGGGAGCAACAGGATAACCGCGGGCGGGACTTAAGGGCATGACCTTCCAGGCTGCATGGGGCGCATCGGCATGGCTGGCCGCGGGGCTGACATGTGGACTCGCCCAGGCCGCGACACCAAACGCTTCGCACCAACCCTGGGCGCTGCTCGACGAGTATTGCGTCAGCTGCCACAACACCACCGACTGGGCGGGCGAACTGGCGCTCGACGCCCAGGAGCGCAATGTCGCGGCCATCGCCGGCGATGCGGAAACCTGGGAGAAAGTGATCCGCCGCATGCGTGGGCGCCTGATGCCGCCACCTGGCGAGTCGCGTCCGTCCACTGCCGAGACCAATGCCTTCGTGAGCTGGCTGGAAGGCCGCATCGACGAGGCGGCTGCAAAGCATGTCGAGCCCGGCCATGTGCCGCTGCACCGGCTCAACCGCCGCGAGTACGCCAACGCCGTGCGCGAGCTGTTCGACCTGGAGTTCGATCCGACTTCACTGCTGCCGCAGGATGATCTCTCCGACGGCTTCGACAATGTGGCCAAGGTGCTGCAGGTCTCGCCGACCTTCCTCGATCAGTATCTCGCCGCCGCGCGCAACGTGGCGCTGCAGGCGGTGGGCAATCCGGACCAGCGGCCGGTGGGCACGCCCTACAACAATCCGGTTCCCGGCCCGCAGCACAACCATGTCGACGGCCTGCCATTCGGCACGCGCGGCGGGTTCGCGGTGGATCACATCTTCGCCGTCGATGGTGAGTACGAACTCAACATCAACAACATGGCGCGCGCGCTGTGGGTGGAGGGCATGGAGTTCGAGAACACGCTGGTGGCGCTGGTCGATGGGGTGAAAATCTTCGAGACGCGGCTGGGCGGCGATGCGGACCAGAAGGCCATCGACCAGAAGGGCGATGCGCCGGTGGATGCCATCAACGCGCGGCTGAAGAACATCCGCTTCCAGGCCAAGGCCGGGCAGCACCGGGTGGCGGTGACCTTCCGCGCGCGCAGCTACGCCGAGTCGGATGCGCGGCTGGCCCCGCTGATCCCGGGCGGCGGCGAAGAGCGCGTGCTCAAGGTCAACAGCTTCGAGGTGCGCGGCCCGTTCAGTACCACCGGCGTGAGCCAGACCCCGGGCCGGCAGCGCATCTTCAGCTGCTACCCGAAGACCGCGGCCGACGAGCAGCCCTGCGCCGAGCAGATTGCCGGACAGTTTGCGCGCCGGGCCTTCCGTCGGCCGCTGCGTGAGGGCGAGGTGGCCGGCCTCATGCAGGCATTCACCGCCGCGCGCGCCGGCGCCAGTTTCGACCATGGCGTTCGCGGCTTGCTGACGCGCATCCTGGCGAGCCCTGATTTTCTCTATCGTGCGATCGAGCCGCCGGCGGGCGCGAAGCCCGGCGATTCCTTCGCGCTCGATGACCTGGCCCTGGCATCGCGCCTGTCGTTCTTCATGTGGAGCAGCCTGCCCGACGATGAACTGCTGACGGTGGCTGCGGCGGGACGCCTTTCCAACCAGAAAGAGATGGCGCGGCAGCTGCAGCGCATGCTCGCCGATCCGCGCGCCGAGTCGCTGGCGCGGGACTTCGCCTACCAGTGGCTCGGACTGGGCAAGCTCGCCGACATCGAGCCGGATCCGAACGTGTTCCCCTATGCCGCCGCGCAGCGCGACTCCACCGGCGATCTGCGCGAGGACCTGCGCGAGGAGATCCGGCTGTTCGTGGACGACGTGTTCCGCAACGACCGCAGCGTGCTTGACCTGATGCAGGCCGACTACAGCTGGCTCAACGAGCGGCTGGCGGTGCACTACGGCATCCGCGACGTGAAGGGTTCGCACTTTCGCCGCGTCACGCTTGCCGATCCGAACCGTTATGGCCTGCTGGGCAAGGCCGGCGTGCTGATGGTGTCCTCCTACCCCAACCGCACTGCGCCGGTGCTTCGCGGGGCCTGGATTCTCGACAACATCACTGGCACTCCACCAACCCCGCCGCCACCGGGCGTCGAGGCGCTGAAGGATCCGGAACCGGGCGGCCGCATCCTGACCATGCGCGAGCAGATGGCCGCGCACAGCACGCAGAAGAGCTGCCATGCCTGCCATGGCGTGATGGATCCGATGGGGCTGGCGCTGGAGAACTTCGACGGCGTCGGCCGCTGGCGCGAGAAGGACCGGCTGGCCGGCACGCGCATCGATGCGAAGGGCGAGCTGCCCGATGGCACCGTGGTCAACGGCCCGGTGGATCTGCGCCAGGCGCTGATGAAGAACCCGGACCAGTTCGTGCAGACGCTGGCCATCAAGCTGATGACTTACGCCACGGGGCGGCCGATGGAATGGCATGACATGCCCACCATCCGCGCCATCGTGAAGAAGGCGGCAGCCGACGACTACCGTTTCAGCGCGCTGCTGACGGGCATCGTCGAGAGCGCACCATTCCGCATGCAGCAGGTTCCCCAGGCCGAAGCACCGGATGGGCTGCAGGCCGCCGCTGGGCATTGAGCAGGAGAGGCAACATGTTCATCACGAAGAAGCATATTGACCGCCGCACCGTGCTGCGTGGCGTCGGCGCCGCGGTGGCGCTGCCACTGCTCGATGCCATGGTTCCAGCGGCTACGGCGCTGGCCCAGACTGCCGCGGCGCCGCGGGTGCGCATGGGCTTCGTGTACTTCCCGCATGGCGCGGTGATGCAGCACTGGTCACCCACGGCCACCGGCCGGGATTTCGAGTTGACCAGGATTCTGGAGCCTGCTGCCAAAC
>DATKBK010000235.1:0-10461 GCA_035514045.1 Steroidobacteraceae bacterium
GATTGAAGGCATCGGTCAGCACGTCGAACTCATGGGTTCCAGACCGCACGGCCCGCACCGAGTAGTCCTGCCGTTCGGAAACCGCCTCGGCGGTTTCCTTGAAGGCAAGGATCGGCCGCATCAGTCGCTGCTGCAGCTGCCTGGAAATCAGCCAGGCGGCCAGGCTGGCCAAGCCGGCCACCAGCAGCACGATCAGGCCATACAGGCGCGCGCGGTCGAACATGGCGCCGAGGTCCGATTCGACGTACAGCGTGCCCAGCCGTCGTGACCGCTCCACCACCGGCTGGAAGCCCACCGCCCGCAGGCCCCGGAACCGATAGGCCGTCTCCCGCAACGGGATGGGCAGCAGCTCCCGGTCCAGGTCGGCGGGAAAAACCGCGAACAGTTCATGTTCGGCGTCGTACAACACTGCTGCGGTGATGCTGGGGTCGGCCCGCAGGGCCGACAGCACTATCTCGGCATCCTCGGTGTTCTCGAAGGCCAGTGCTGCGGTGCTGTTGCTGGCGATCGCCTCGCCCAGCGTGCGCAGCTGCTGGATGCTTTGCTGCCGGAAGCTGTACAGGTCATAGGCGAAGAACGCCATCGTGGTAATGACCAGCACGGCGCCACAGCACAGGAAGATGGTCCGCATGATGGTGCGGCCCAGCGAGACGGCGCCTGCGACGCCCGGCTTCATTGCGTTCTCCTGGTTCGCACGATCTCCGCCGGGCGCAGCAGGTTGGAACTGATGGTCAGACCCGCCGCCTGTGCCGCGTCCACGTTGATCAGCAGCCTGATGCGGTTCTGTTCATTGGCCAGCTGGATCATCACCCCGCGTCGCGCCGCGCCATCCAGATCCGATACGGTCAGCGTGCCGCGGCGATCGGTCAGAGCCACGATACGCTCCAGCTGCGACCCTTCATCGCGTCCGATATAGAGGATCTGGCAGTCGTCCATGTCGTCGCCATCCAGGCGGCGCACCAGCAGCGGATGTCCGTCGATGTGCTCGCCCGCAACGGCCTCCTGCAGCTGCGCATCCAGCTCGTCGCCGCCCAGCAAGCAGATGACGAACGGCTGCGTGGGCGTGGTGAAGGCCTCCGGCGGCCAGGCGACGAAATGCGAGAAATTGAAGACGAACACCGCTTTCACCTGGTGCTCGGTGGGCGCGGCGGCCGCTGCATGCTGCGGTTGCGCGCCCGCACACAGCAGCGCGAACAGCAGCAGCGCGCGAAAGTTCTTCAGTACTGCCAGGCCAGGCACGCCTCCAGCTCCAGGTAGTGCGGCACCGTGCCGGGTTCCGGACCATTGTTGTTGTGGAGGAAGTCCAGCCATCGCAACCCCGCATCCAGCTCCAGGCCCCACGGCATTGTCAGCGAGGAGCGCAGTGAAGTCTGCAGCTCCGGATCAGACGTCCTTGCCAAAAAAAGATATCACGGTCCGCCACTTCCCGACGCGGTACGGGTCGCAGTGCTTGCATGAGTGGTTGACTGATCAAACACGACTGTATGCTCAAGCCTGTAGGACAGGGCGTGCGGACTGTGACCGGGCTCACGCTATCCGAAACCCGCTATTTGCCTATTGCCACGCAGCGGAGTCGGTCCGTGATACGGTCCGGCTGCCATGGGCGAGGAAACAGCTCAACCCATCCGCATCCTCTTCGTCGAGGATCTCAAGGCGGACGCCGAACGAGCCCTGCATCAGCTCAAGCGTGCAGGTATTGCCTACGATTGGCGCCGCGTCGAGACCGAGCAGGATCTGATCACCGGCCTGAACGATTTCGCACCCGACCTGGTCCTGTCCGACTTCTCGTTGCCGCAGTTCGATGGCATGTCGGCGCTGCGGATATCGCGGCAATTGGCGCCCGATGTGCCATTCGTGTTCCTGTCCGGCACCATCGGCGAGGAGCGTGCCATCCAGGCGCTGCATGCCGGCGCCGTCGACTACGTGCTGAAGGAAAACATGGCCCGCCTGGCGCCCGCGATCCGGCGGGCAATCAGCGAAGCGGCGGCAAAGCGCGAGCGAAGCCGGCAGGAAGCACAGATCAAGCGCCTGAACCGCGTGCTGCGCATGCAGAGTGGCATCAACGGCCTGGTGCTGCGCATTCGCGACCGCGATGAGCTGCTGCGCGAGACCTGCCGGCTGGCCGTTGCGGAGGGTGGCTACGCCGCCGCCATCGCATCGGCGGAGGTTCTGGGCTCCAACATGATCCAGCCGGTAGCCAGCAGCTGCCTTGATGACGACGTGACGGAAAAGCTCAGCGCCTATGTGGCCGCCTGCGCATCGCAGCCGTCCAGTGTCATCGGCACCGTCATCCGCTCCGGCCGGGAGTTCGTCTCCAACAACACCAGCGACCTGGAAGCCACCGCCCAGTTCGATGCCCTCATGCTGGAGACCGGCATGCTGTCGGTGGTGGTGCTGCCACTGCTGGTCGATGGCACCACCATTGCCGTGCTGGTGCTGACCGCGCGGGATGCCGATGTGGTCAGCGAGGATGAGCGGACCATGCTGCGCGAAGTGGCCGGCAACCTGTCATTCGGCCTGCAGTATCTGCAGCGGGACACGCGGGCCAGGTTCCTGTCACATTTCGATCCGCAAACGGGACTGGCCAAGCGGCCCCTGTTCTGCGAGCGGGTGCGACGCCTGATCGCCCTGCCGGTGCCTCCTGGCACGCGCCATGCCATCGTGGTGATGGACATCGAGCGGCTCAATATCATCAACGAGTCGCTGGGTCGCCGCACCGGCGACCTGCTGCTGCAGCATGTGGCCGATCGGCTGAAGCAGGTTTACGCCAGCGGCCAGATCGCGCATTTTGGCGGCGGCACTCTTGCGCTGCTGCGAACCCAGGGCGACGGTACCGACGAGCAGATCCGGGCGAACGGACGGCGCCAGATGGACAAGGTCTTTGGCGAGCCTTTCCTGATCGAGGGACGCTCGATTCCGGTGAACGCCAGAACCGGCGTCGCGCTGTGGCCGGAAGATGGTGAGGACGCCATGACGCTGGTGCAGAACGCCGAGGTGGCTCTGCACTACGCGCGCGCCACCGGCGAGCGCATGGTGCGCTACAACGCCGCGGCCCGCTCCAGCAGCGTGGGTCAGCTCGCGCTGGAGCATCGCCTGCGGTTCGCGCTGGAGCGGCGAGAGTTCGAGCTGCACTACCAGCCCAAGGTGAACATTGCCTCGCGTCGCATCCAGGGTGCCGAGGCACTGCTGCGCTGGCGCAGCCCGCAGGACGGCCTGGTGTCGCCGGCCGTGTTTCTGCCGTCACTTGAGGCCACGGGCATGATCACGCAGGTCGGTGACTGGGTGGTGCGCCAGGCGGCGCAGGACTGCCAGCGCTGGATGCAGTGCGAACTGCCGCCGGTGCGGATCGCCGTGAACATCGCGCCCTTGCAGCTGCGGCAGCCCGAGTTCGAAGCGACTTTCCTGGAGGCCGTCGCCGGGTGGTCCTCACCCGACTGGGGGCTGGACATCGAGATCGTCGAAGGGGTGCTGCAGGAGGATTCGCTGGCCGAGGTTGCCAAGCTGCGGCACCTGCGCGAACAGGGGATCGGCGTTGCGATCGATGACTTCGGCACCGGCTATTCCTCACTGAGTCGCCTCGCGACTTTGCCGGTCGACACACTCAAGATCGACCGCAGCTTCATCTCACACTCGCTCGACGGTGGCTCCGGCGGCAGTCTGGTACGGACCATCATCGCGCTGGCGCGTGCGCTAGGCATGGATACAGTGGCCGAGGGCGTCGAAAGACCCGAAGAGCTGGAGCTGTTGCGCCAGCTGGGCTGCGACACTTCACAGGGCTGGCTGCACAGCGCCGCGCTGCCCGCCGCGGAGTTCGCCACCATCCTGCGCGACGGCAAGGGTGCATTGCTGCGGCCCGCCGCGCACGCTCACCGGCGGACCGTCGCTACCGGCGGCGGCTGAGGCACCTACTGCAGGAAGCCCACCTTGATGTCATCTTCCGACATCAGCCGCACGGGCACCGGTTTGGTCGCCCAGATGTCGCGGCAGTATTCGCGGATGGTACGGTCGGATGAGAACAGGCCCGAGCGCGCACTGTTGAGGATGGACATGCGGGTCCACGACTCGCGGTCGGTAAATGCATCGGAGACCAGGTTCTGGCAATCACGATAGGAGGCGAAGTCGGCCAGTACCAGGTAAGGATCGTGGCAAGCCAGGTTGTCCAGCAGCGGCCGGAACAAACCGGTGTCGCCGCGCGAGAAGAAGCCGCTGCGGATCAGCTCCAGCACCTCGGTCAGCTCGGTGTCGGCAGCCGCATATTCCAGCGGGCGATAGCCACGCTGCCACAGCGCCGCCACCTCTTCGGTGCTGCGGCCAAACAGGAAGAAGTTCTCGGCCCCCACCTCATCACGAATCTCGACGTTGGCGCCATCCAGCGTGCCAATGGTCAGTGCACCGTTCATCGTGAATTTCATGTTGCCGGTACCCGAGGCCTCCTTGCCGGCAGTGGATATCTGCTCGGACAGGTCGGCGGCCGGATAAATGCGCTGCCCGTTGCTGACATTGAAGTTCGGCAGATAGACCACCTTCAGCCGGTCGCGCACGGCCGCGTCGCGGTTCACCACGTCGCCGACGGCCGTGATCAGCTTGATGATCAGCTTGGCCATGCGGTAGCCGGGCGCGGCCTTGCCGCCGAAAATGAAGCTGCGTGGCGTCATGGCGAGGTCGGGATCGGCCTTGAGCCGCAGATACAGCGCGATCACGTGCAGGATGTTCAGGTGCTGGCGCTTGTATTCGTGAATGCGCTTGACCTGCACATCGAACATCGACTGCGGATCGACGCTGACGCCAGTGCGCTCCAGTGCCAGCCCCGCGAAGTCGTTCTTGCTGGCCTGCTTGATGGCGCGCCACTGCTGGCGAAAGGCTGAATCGCCGGTCAGCGGCTCCAGTCGGTGCAGCTCGTCCAGGTCGGTGATCCAGCCGCTGCCGATCGCGCTGCAGATGAGCCCGGACAGGCGCGGATTGGCCAGCAGCATCCAGCGCCGCGGTGTCACGCCATTGGTCTTGTTCTGGAATTTCTCCGGCCACAGCGCATGGAAATCGCGCAGCACATCGCTCTTGAGCAGCTCCGAGTGCAGCGCCGCAACGCCATTGATGGCATGGCTGCCGGCGCAGGCCAGATGCGCCATGCGCACATAGCGCTCGCCCTTCTCGTCGATCAGGGACAATCGCGCCAGGCGCTCTTCGTCGCCGAGAAAGCGGATGCGCACCTGGTCGAGGAAGCGCGCGTTGATCTCGTAGACCAGCTCCAGGTGCCGCGGCAGCACGCGCCGGAACAGATCCACCGGCCAGCACTCCAGCGCCTCGGGCAGCAGCGTGTGGTTGGTGTAGGCGAAGCTGCGGGTGACGATGGACCAGGCCTCGTCCCAGGGCAGCACGTGCTCGTCGATCAGCAGGCGCATCAGCTCGGCCACCGCGATGGCCGGATGGGTGTCGTTCAGCTGCACCGCGAACTTCTCGTGGAACCGGTCCACCGGAATGCGCTGGGTGTCGAGGATGCGGAACATGTCCTGCAGCGAGCAGCTGACGAAGAAATACTGCTGCTCCAGCCGCAGCTCCTTGCCCTGCAGCTGGTCGTCGTTCGGGTAGAGCACCTTGCTGATGTTCTCCGACTCCACCTTGCGGTTGACCGCGCCGTAGTAGTCGCCGCGGTTGAAGGTGGAGAAGTCGAAGGACTCGGCCGCCTCGGAGGTCCACAGCCGGAGCGTGTTGGCGGTGTTGTTGCGATAGCCCAGGATGGGCGTGTCGTAGGGCACCCCCACCACTTCCTTGCCCGGCACCCAGCGCACCCGCAGGCGCTCCAGCTCGTCGCGGAACTGCTCGGTGTGGCCGCGCAGCTTCACGTCCACCGCCCACTCGGGACGCTGGATTTCCCAGGGATTGCCGAACCGCAGCCAGTTGTCGGTGTGCTCCTGCTGCCAGCCATCGACGATCTCCTGGTGAAAGATGCCGAATTCGTAGCGGATGCCGTAGCCGACGCAGGGCACTTCCAGCGCTGCCATCGAGTCGATGAAACAGGCCGCCAGCCGCCCAAGGCCGCCATTGCCCAGACCCGGCTCGGTCTCAAGCAGCAGCAGCTGGTCGAAATCCAGGCCCAGCTCGCCGATGGCGGCGCGCACGTCATCGTACATGCCGAGGTTCACCAGGTTGTTGCCCAGGTGCGGCCCCATCAGGAACTCGGCCGACAGGTAGGCCACCGTACGCGAACCCTGGCGGGTGTAGACCGCGGCGGTGCTGATCCAGCGGTGCAGCAGCTGGTCGCGCACCGTGTGGGCCAACGCCTGGTAGTAATCGTTCTGCGTGGCCAACGCCGGGAACTTGCCCTGGGTGTAGAACAGGTTGTCTAGGAAGGCGTGTTTGAACGCGTCGCGGGCGACGATGCCCGGCGTGTCGGCGGGTTGGAGCATCCTGGCGAAACTACCTGCAGTAAATGGGCACGGGAGCCCTGCAATTTGCGTGCAAGCGCCAGTCGGCCCGCGCGCCTGCCGGCGCGCACCATGGCGGGGCGCTGCGCGCCTGGGACGCGCCACATTGAGGCAGGCGCAATGGCTTCAGCCGCTGTTGCGCAGCGCCGTCGCCACCGCGTTGATGCTGAGGTGAATCCCCTCGGCTACCCGCGGATCGGCATCGCCGGCGCGATGCTGCTTCAGCAGCTCCACCTGCAGCAGGTTCAACGGCTCGATGTAGGGCAGCCGCAACCGGATCGAGGCATCCAGCAGCGGGCTCTTCTCCAGCAACCTTGACTGGCCGGTGATGTCCAGCAGCACGTCGCGCGTGGCCCGCCAGCCGGATTCGATGCGATTGAAATAATGATCCGCCAGCTCCCGCTCCTGCACCAGCGTCAGATAGCGGCGCGCAATGGCCAGATCGCCCTTGGCCAGCACCATCTCCATGTTGTCCAGCGTGGCCCGGAAGAAGTCCCAGCCCTGGGCCATCTCGCGCAGCAGGCCGCGATCTGCAAAGGCCGCCAGCGCCTGTCCCGCGCCATACCAGCCCGGCAACATCACCCGCGTCTGCGCCCACGAGAACACCCAGGGGATGGCGCGCAGGTCTTCGATGCGATCGGATCTGGTCCGCGAAGCGGGGCGCGAGCCGATCTTCAGCGTGGCGATCTCCAGCAGTGGCGTGAACTGGCGGAAGAAAGTGCGGAAGCTGTCGTTGCCATAGACCAGGTCGCGGTAGCCCTGGAACGCCTGCGCCGAAATGGCCTGCATCGCAGCCAGGTAGTGCTGCTGCTCGGCAACCGTGTGCCGCGCCGGCGCCAGCGATGCCAGCAGCGTGGCACTGGCGATGGTTTCGAGGTTGGCGGCGGCATTCTGTGGCGTGCCGTACTTGGCGGCGATCACTTCGCCCTGCTCGGTGATGCGGATGCGGCCCTGCACCGTGCCCTGCGGCTGCGCACGGATGGCCGCCGAGGCCGGCCCACCGCCGCGCCCTACGCTGCCGCCGCGGCCGTGGAACAGTTGCATGCGCACACCCGCCTCGCGGAACACTTCAGCCAGCGCGCGACTGGCCTGGTTGAGGCTCCACACCGAGGTGAGATAGCCACCATCCTTGTTGGAATCAGAATAGCCGACCATCACCTCCTGGTAGCCGCGCCGCGTCGCGGCGGCAAGCACCTCAGGGATGGCCAGCCAGGCGCGCATGATCACCGGCGCGCGCTCCAGGTCGCCGATGGTCTCGAACAGCGGCACCACCATGATGGCCGCCTGCGCCGGATCGGCCGGTCGATACAGGCCGGCCTCCTTCAGCAGCAGGTTCACCTCCAGCATGTCCGAGACGCTTTCGGCTTTCGAGATGATGTAGGTCGTGATGCAGGCGGCGCCGTAACGCGCATGCGCGACGGCGGCTTCGCGCACGATGGCAAGCTCGGAGCGGGTTTCCTCGCCGTAGTCCGCGTAGTCACTCCACAACAGGCGAGGCCCTTCCAGCTCGCGGCGCAGCAGCGCCGCGCGCGCCTCCTCTTCGAGACCGGCGTAATCCGCTTCGACACCGGCCACGCGCAGCAGCTCACCCACCACGCGGGCGTGCACATCGGAGTTCTGGCGCAGGTCCACTGTCGCCAGGTGGAAACCGCAGGCTTCCACCAGGCGGATCAGGCGCCCCAGCGCACCGCTGCTGGCGAGCAGGCCCGCGCCATGGTCAGCCAGGCTGCGCGCCAGCGCCGCAAGGTCTGCGCGCAGCTCCTGTGGCAGGGCATAGGGCGCGGCCACCGTGTTCGGCAGGCGCGGTGGTGACTGACCCACGATGACACTGAAGCTGGCGGCCAGCCGCGCATAGATGCCCACCAGCGCGCGCCGATAGGGTTCGTCGCGGCGCCCGCTGTAGTTGTCGCCGCTGGCCTCGGCCAGCGCGGTGACGTCGGCGCTGACGCCGGCCAGCTCGGTGGAAACCGACAGCTCCTTGCCCAGTGCGTGCACCTGCGCAAGATAGACGCCCAGCAGTGCGCGCGAGGCCGTGCGCAGTGCATAACGCAGGGTTTCGGCATTGACGTTCGGATTGCCGTCCCGATCGCCGCCAATCCAGCTGCCCAGCCGCAGGAAGCTGCCCACGCGGCGCGGCAGCAGCCGGTCCCAGCGCGCATACAATTGCGGCAGCACCGGCACGAAGACATCGCGCAGATAGGCCAGCGCGATCTCCACCTCGTCCTGCACCTGCATGCGCTCGCGCCGCAGCGGGCGCGTCTGCCACAGCAGCGCCACCTGGCGCAGGATGGCCTGCTCGATCACATCGCCGCTGGGTGTCTCGGTGGCGCCGCCATCGCGCAGCGCCATGAGCTCGGCGATGCGCGCGCGATGATCGAGCATGCTCTTGCGCATCACCTCGGTGGGATGCGCAGTGAGCACCGGCACCACCAGCGAGTTCTCCAGCAGCTGCGCCACTGCGTCGGCGGAAACGCCTGCCACTGCAAGGTCGGCCAGCGCGCCGGCCATGTCCATGCCCTGCTCCGTGGCGCCACCCTGCCGGTCTTCTGCCAGGTTGGCCAGCATCGAGAACAGCATGAAGCCGCGCACGAAATCCAGCTGCTCGTCCGCGCTCAGCGCATCGAGGTTCTGCCCCAGCGCCGCATCGTCGGCCAGGCCACGATGGCGCTGCACCGAACTGGCACGGATCGCCTCGGTGCGCTCAAACAGCTGCTGCCCGCCGTAGGCGCGGATCACGTCGCCGAGCAGGCGGCCGAGATAGCGGATGTCGGCATTCTGGGCGATGGGGGCTGGGGTGACGTTCATGCGAACTGGAGAATGCAAGATTCCTGCCGGTCGCGCGACTATCGGCGCGAACGCGCCAGTTATGCGCGGCCCCGGGCGAATGCGCCTCTGTCAGGCTCTGGCGCGTGATGATCCAGAATCGCCACATCATGCTGAGCTTGGTCCTCGCCCTGACGCTGGGGTTTCTGGCCTGGGCCGCAGCGCGGGGCGGCGACGCTTCTGACCGGCAGCCGCTGCTGCGCGTGGCCACCTGGAACCTGCAATGGCTGGTCGATCCTGCCACCGCCCACGAGGCGCGCATTGCCTGTCGCGAGCAGCGCGCCGCACCCCTGCCCTGCGACGTGGCCCGCACGCTGGCCCGCGACAGCGCCGACCTCGGCCGGCTGGCAGCGCTGGTGCGCCGGCTCGACGCCGACGTGATCGCCTTCCAGGAGGTGCAGAGCGAGGCCATCGCGCAGCGCGTGTTCCGCGGGTATCGCATCTGCATCGCCACCGGCGCGGGCGTGCAGCACACCGGCTTCGCCGTACGCGCCGGCCTCAGGGCGCGCTGCGATGCGCCGCTGGCAACGCTCGCCACCAGCGGTCGCAGTCGCGCGGGCCAGGTGCTGACACTGTTTCCGCCCGATGGGCCGCCCATCGAACTGTTGTCCGTGCATCTGAAATCCGGTTGCGCGCGCGATCCTCTGCACTCCCCCACCGCAGCGTGTCGTCAGCTGGCCGAACAGGCACAGGCGCTGGGAGAGTGGATCCACCTTCGGACGGAAAAAGGTTCGGACTTCATCGTGCTGGGCGACCTGAATCGCGGCGGCATGCCGGACCGTGACGATGAATTCTGGCGGCTGCTGCAGCCAGCGGCGTTCACGGCCGCGGCCTCCCGCCTGCCCTTCCGCAACTGCGTCTTTGGCGCCCCTTATGGCGACTTCATCGACCACATCCTGGTCGCCCAGACGCTGCTGCCACGGCTGCACGAGGAGGGTTTCCGGCAGATGCGCTTTCGCCCCGGCGAGACCACGCGCTATCTCCTGTCAGATCACTGCCCCGTCAGTGTTTCGCTCTCACTCAATCATTCCCTGTAGTAGCCTTTGATTAAGGTAAGTCGCCAGTAGGCGCTGCACCATTGGCATGCATAATGTGACGCAGTTCCGGTCTCTCGCGGGTAAGAATTCCAGTGGAACGTCGTCTTCACACCAGACACCGTGCACGGACGCTGGTGTACATCATCAACCCTGCCGGGCGCCGTTGCCTGTGCAAGGCG
>DATKBK010000236.1:0-2269 GCA_035514045.1 Steroidobacteraceae bacterium
GCATCGGTGCAGGCGCTGATCGGGCCGCAATGGAGCTTGAAGGACGGCAACGGTCTGACCATCGAGGAAGACGATCCCATCCGCGCAACCAAGGGCTTCACCTGCCGCTATGGCCTGGCCGTGCACACCCTGGCCACGGGATTGCCCGATTGCGGCGACGACCCGTTCGGCGACGGGGTGCAGCGCGTCGGCCACAGCGGCAACGCCTACGGATTGCTGGCCGGGCTATGGGTGGACCGCAAGGCCGGGACTGGCCTGGTGTATTTCGCCACCGGGATGGACAGGCCCGAACCGGGCGAGCATTCGGCGTTCAGTGCCATCGAGGAGCAAAGCGCCGCCGGCTGGTAATCCTGCTTGTGGGTGCCTGCGCGCTACAGCGCGTACGCCACCTTGGTGCCATCCACGGTGATCTTGCCGGTGCCCTGCAGGCTCTGCACGATGGCGTCCACCGCCTTGTCGTCCAGCGGCGGTTTGAACCACGTCTTGATCGATGACCGCAGCGTGGTCATTTTCGCCGGCTTCGAGGATTTCTTCAGCCGTGCCACCACTTCCGCGACGCGGGTCGGGGTGCCCTTGGCCGCGGAAGGCGCCGCAGCCCTGGCTGCCGGCGCGGTCGCCGCCTGTTTGGTCACGGCCTGTCTTGCCGGGGCCTGTTTCGCCGCGGCCTGCTTGGCTGGTGCCTGCTTGGCCGGTGCCTTCTTCGCGGCCACCTTCGGCACCGCCTTGTGCACGGCCTTGGCCGCCTTCTTCGCGGCCGGCCTCGCCGGCGCGGGCGTTCCCTCGATGTCGGGAATGCGCTGGCACTGGATGCCGAGTTCCAGCAGGTGCCGCACTAGCGGATCGAACCCACGATCCCGCGAGATGATGGTGAACGTGGCGCCGGGCTCCGCCGCGGCCAGCCGCCCGATGTAGAACGCGATGTGGAAGTCCACCGCATCCGGGCCGCTGCCCTGGATGGCGATGTACTCCGCATCGGCGCCGAACGGCTGCAGCGCCCGCACCAGTTCCAGCATCAGCCGCGTCTGGTGCTGGCCCAGGAACACCTTGATGCGCACCTCACCGGGTTGCAGGCGGTCCAGCGTCTTCGGTTGCACGTTCTCGAAATCGATCAGGAGGTAGGGCTTGGACACGCGGGGCTCCTTGGCTGCATGGCACCAGTCTAGCGGCAAGCCTGCATCCGCCCGCCGCGCCACGGGCGTAGGCATGGGCAGCGCAGCCCCACATGACCCACGCTAAAGTCAGCCCTGATCCCGCCGGAGAAAGCCCCATGCTGCGACTGCTCGTCCTGCTCACCGCCATCGCGATGCCGGTGGTCGGGTGGCTCACCAACACCGGCACCTTCGGCCCCGACAACGGCACCATGTCGGACCGCTACCCCACCCTGCTGGTGGCCGCCGGTTACGCCTTCGCGATCTGGGGCCTGATCTTCCTGCTGGACATCATCTACGCCGGCTGGCAACTGACCGGCACCCGCCGCACCGATAACACCCTCACCCGCATCGCCCCATGGGCCGCCGCCGGCTTCGCACTGACCACGGCGTGGATGCCGCTGTTCGCGATGTCGCAGTTCTGGCTGTGCCTGCTGGTGATCTTCGGCGCCACCATCTGCCTGATCCGCTGCGCGATGATCCTCTCGCTGGACCGCACCCCGCAGGAAGGGCAATGGATGTTGGCTTGGCTGCCGCTGTCGATGCATGCCGGCTGGCTGTCGCTGGCCGCCTTCCTCAACCTCGCGCAGGTGATCGTGGCCTACGAGCTGGCCTCCACCACCGACATGTTGCCGTGGAGCCTGGCGATCTTCGCGCTGGCCGCGGTGATGCTGCTGATCGTCAACATGCGCATGCGCGGCAACATCGACTACGTGATCGCCGCGCTGTGGGCGCTGATCGCCGTGTACGTCAAGCAATCCGGCAGCGACCTACCCGGCGCGCAGACCGCGGCGTGGGTGGCGCTTGGGATTGGCGTGGTGCTGGCGCTGCAGACGGTGGTGTTGCGGCGGCGGTATCCGGGTGGGTTGTTGCCAAATCCGGGGCGTAGTGCTTCCTGAGGAACCATTCAACTTATGTTGGGTTCGCAAGGCAAGAGTGCAGCTGTAGCTGGTGAGTAACGCACACGATGTTGTTACCCTGGAACTCGGGGGTAGCACGCAATGGCTTTCTGGTGGGTCAACCACAAGCAGACTCGCGACCACGAAGTGCGTGGTGGATATCTGTGGTCGCCAATGCGTAATGCCGACGGCCGCTTCAATCAGACGTACGAAAATATGAGG
>DATKBK010000237.1:0-4511 GCA_035514045.1 Steroidobacteraceae bacterium
CTCAACGCCATCCTCGACCTGCTGCGCGGCTTTGTCACCGGCGCTGCGGTGCTGCTGGGCGTGGGCGTGCTGGCCATCATCGGCAATACCGTGCGGCTGGAGATTTACAACCGCCGGGCCGAGATCGAGGTCACCAAGCTGGTGGGCGGCAGTAATGCCTTCGTGCGCCGGCCATTCCTCTACACGGGCCTGTTCTACGGCTTGACCGGCGCGGCGCTGGCGGCGCTGCTGGTGCTGCTCGGCCTGAGCCTGCTGAACGCGCCGGTGACGCGCCTGGCCGAAACCTATGGCAGCGCGTTCCGGCTGCTGACCCCCACCCTGCGCGACACCGCGCTGCTGTTTGCCTGCGGCGGCCTGTTGGGCCTGCTCGGCGCCGGGCTGGCGGCGGCCCGGCATCTGGCCCGCATCGAGCCGCGCGCCTGATTACAACTCGTTGTTTTCTAATAACTAACAGTTGCCCGCGCAGGGAACTTGGCGGGGTCTTAGCACTCTATTATGGGGAGTGCTAACATCGTTTTCCGGCAACTTGAGGAGAACCCCCACGTGAGTGCAACGAACCTGCTGGTTGCCCGCCCGGACGCGCTGCTGACCGGTCCGCTGGGCAGCTTCGACGCGTACGCCGATCGGGTCTGCCGCATCCCCGTGCTCACCCGCGAGGAGGAGCAGGCGCTGGCCACGCGCTTCCGCCGCGACGACGACCTCGACGCGGCCCGGCAGCTGGTGGTCTCGCATCTGCGCTTCGTGCTGCACATCGCGCGCGGCTACACCGGCTATGGCCTGCCGATGGGCGATCTGGTGCAGGAGGGCAACGTCGGTCTGATGAAGGCCGTGAAGCGCTTCGACCCGGACCAGGGCGTGCGGCTGGTGTCCTTCGCCGTGCACTGGATCCGCGCCGAAATCCACGATTACGTGCTGCGCAACTGGCGACTGGTGAAGATCGCCACCACCAAGTCGCAGCGCAAGCTGTTCTTCAACCTGCGCCGGATGAAGCCGAACCTGGGCTGGCTGACGCATGAAGAGACGCAGGCGGTGGCGCGTGACCTGGGCGTGGCGCCCGCCGAAGTGACCGAGATGGAGCAGCGGCTGGCGGCGCGCGACATGTCATTCGATCCGGCACCCGATGCCGGCGAGGACGAGCAGCAATTTGGTCCCGCGCAATTTCTGCCGGCACCTGGCGCAGACCCAGCCCAGCTGGCCGAGAACGAAGAATGGGATACCGATCAGCGCCAGCGTCTGGGCACCGCGCTGACCGGGCTGGATGCGCGCAGCCAGGACATCCTGCGGCGCCGCTGGCTGGCCGAGGACAAGGCCACCCTGCACCAGCTGGCCGCCGAGTACGGTGTGTCGGCTGAACGCATCAGGCAAATCGAAGTGGCGGCAATGAAACGCCTCAAGGGCGCGCTCGCAGCCTGACCCTGTCGCTGGGGCGGGTCCTCCGCCCCTTTGCAACCCTTTGTTGGCAATTTGCGACGGATTTCTCAGTGTTTTGTTAAAGCGACAGTTTATTTGCAACAACAATCGCGATACACTTGCCTCAGACAGTTACTCGTAGTGGAATCCACAGCGTTTAACTAGTTGGAATTCTTGAAGTTTCGACCATTTGTTGGTTTCGAGGAACAAAAGAAACCCAGGCGATCATGTTGGGCACGGCAGGCAGCAGCTCCATTTGTCGGGTATGTTGCAGTGCGGCAGGCGGGCGAAGAGACGCCCGGGCAGACCATCGATCAGCCGGACCACTTGAGGTCCAGACGCACGACCGGCGAAATTATTTTTACGTCCAGGCAGTGTTGATTGATCTAGGGACGATTGCCGCTTGAATACCCCGCCCCTGGCGGGGTTTTTTTTGCTCAGGCAGAACGCGTGTGGTCCGTGCCCTGGCGGATGTCGCGACCTTCGGTGGCGATGCGCAGGGGGAACGCCAGCTCGATGGTGGCCCCGCGTCCCGGCGCCGCATCGACCGTGATCTGACCGCCCGCCTCGTTCACCTGGTCGGCCACGCTCCACAGGCCGAATCCTCCGCTGCGCGCGCCGAACATGTCCATCTGCCACTCGAACCCCTTGCCCTGGTCCGACACCTCGATCTGCAATTGCTCGGAATTGCCGCGCACCATCACCCGTGCCGCGTCCACCCCGGAATGTTTGACGACGTTGCGCAGCAGCTCGCGCACCAGCTTGAACACCAGCACCCGCGTATCGAGCCGGATGGCGTCCTCGCGCAGTTCCGCATCCAGTTGCACCTGCAGCTTGTCGTGAGTGCGCACATACACCGCCAGCCATTGCAGCGCCGGCTTCAGACCCAGCTCATAGAGCCCCGGCGGACTGAGGTACGAGACCATGTTGCGGGTGCGCTCCTGCACCTCACGCAGCTGCGTGCGCACTTCCTCGATCAGCAGCTTCACTTCGGGGCTGGCACTCTGGCGCGCCACGTCCAGCGTCATCGCCATACCTGCCAGTGACTGGCCGATGTCATTGTGCAGATCCACCGCGGTTGCGCGGCGCGCCTTTTCCTCGGCGGAGGTGAGCTGGCGTACGAATGACTTCAGCCGTTCACGCTCGAACAGCAGGTTGGCGTTCAGCTCCACCAGTTCGGTGATGTCGCGCGCCACGCCCCACATGCGCAGCAGCCGACCGTCCTGCGTCTCGCCGCAGAACGAGGCGAGGTAGGTGTGGCGCCATTCCGCGAGCTGCACCTCGAAGCGCAGGCTCTGGATCGACCAGCCTTGCCCGGGGGCACGTGCCAGCTGCGTCTCGAAGGCGGCGGTCCAGGACAGTTCGGGACGCCAGGGCAGGCTGCCTTCGGTCCCGGCGGCCTGCGGATCGAGCAGCTCGTACGAGTGGCTGAATTCCGCCACGCGCGCATGCTCGCGCAGCCAGGCCAGCTGCTGCGCTGGCGGCAGACCTGCCGGCATGGGTCGGACCAATTCGATCCGCCACAGGGTCTCGGTGCTGAGCTCCACGAAGCTGCGGTACCGGTTTTCGCTTTCGCTCAGCAAGCGCGCGGTGATGCTGCGCTCTGCCAGCGTCACCGACAGCACGAATGCGAACACCGCCAGCGTCACCAGGAACATCTGCAACTGGCCCACGTCGTGGAACAGTGTGGTCGCGGTCGGCTGGGCGCTGCCTTGCGCCAGCAGCACGGCCAGCGTGAGTGAAACAAGCGCATACAGCGACACCACCCAGCGCGGCGGCAGACGCATGATGGCAATGATCATCAGCAGCACGATGATGGTGGGTAGCTGCAGCAGCGATGTCGCTCCGCCCTGCTGCCAGCCCGATACATTGAAGCAGGCCGCGACCAGCAGCAGCGCAAACAGGCCCAGTTCGATGCGCGAGCGCAGGCGCAGCTGCGGGTACCGGTCCCGCACCGGACTGAACCAGATGGCGACCAGCGGCGCGACGCACAGGATTCCCGCCCACTGCCCGGCGGCCCAGATCTGCAGCAGCTGCAGGTACTGCGCGGGGCTGACGCCGCCGCCCAGCGCCGCCGCATGCACGGCCGTGCCGATCAGCGCGCTGACGACCGCGCCGGCGGCCGTGACCGCCACGAACCACAGCAGCTCGCGCGCGCGCAGGAATACGCGTTCCCTGATCTGCCAGCGGGCGAGGCTTGCCGCGACCAGCGCGCCTGCCATGTTTGCGATGGCGTACAGCGTCACCAGTCCCGGCCGGAAGGACGACATCCAGAAGGCTGCCGTGGCCACTTCGACCGCAAACTGCGTTGCCAACAGCACCGGCCACAGCCGCCGCGGCGTCAACCACAGCGTGACAAACGCCAGGCCCGCGGCTGGCCACATCACAGGCGGATCGGCAATCGAAGTCTTGAGGCTGTAGCCCACCTGAATGAGCAGCGCGTGCCCCAGTGCGAAGGCAACCACCAGGCCTGCCGCGCCGGCACCGCGGCGCGACAACGCCGCCAGCAGCGGACCATCGTCCGGGTGCGGCACGATCACCCGCGGGCCTGCTTCTACGGCAACCATGGCGTTGCAGCTCCTTTTATAGCCCTGAGGTTATCACCGGTATACACCCATCACTGGTCTCTTATACTCGCCAGAACCAGGTGACGTATCGATCACGCGACTGCACGGCCGGGGAAGACCATGCGAACAACTGCATTCATGGCGAACCAGGCCAGCTGCGCGATGATCTGAATCCATGTCGATCACTTTTCGCCAGCTGGAGATCTTTGTGGCTGCTGCCGGTGATTGCAATTTTCGCCGCACTGCCGAACGCATGGGCGTGAGCCAGCCCTCAATCAGCAACCAGATCCGCGCGCTTGAGGGCCATCTGGGCCACACTCTGTTCGAGCGCCGCCGGGGCTCGCCGCCGACGCTTTCGGACGAAGGCCGCGTGTTCCTCGGCAAGGCCAGAGAACTGGTGGTGGGCCGGCACGAAATGGAGCAGCAATCCCGTCACACCCGCGGGCCGCGCGCGATCCGTCTCGCCGTCACCGCCACGCCACTGCTGCTCGATGCCTACATCCGGCCGCGGCTGCCCGCATTCTGCGAGCAGAA
>DATKBK010000238.1:0-3708 GCA_035514045.1 Steroidobacteraceae bacterium
TTGACCGGCCCGGCGACCCGGCGATCGGAGTTGCCCTCGCGCAGCACCGGGTTGACCGCACTGCCCGAGACCTTCGCGTAGCGTGCGCGCACCTGCTGTTCCGCGTCGCCCGCCGGCTGTTCCGGGTAGTCGGGCACGGCATGGCCCTGCTGCTGCAACTCGGTGATGGCCTCCACCAGCTGCGGTATCGAGGCGCTGATGTTGGGCAGCTTGATGATGTTGGCGGCGGGGGTCCTGGCCAGCGCCCCCAGCTCGGCCAGGTCGTCGTTGACGCGCTGGGTCGGCGCCAGGCATTCCGGGAACGCCGCCAGCACGCGGCCGGCCAGCGAGATGTCACGCGTCTCGACGATGATTCCAGCGCTGCGCGTGAAGGCCTGGATGATGGGCAACAGCGACCAGGTAGCCAGCGCCGGGGCCTCGTCCGTCAAGGTATAAACGATCTTCTGCTTCATGCGGGGAAGCTTATCGTAATGGATTATCCTTGACCGCTATATGCGTGCCCCGGTTCACAGATTGCTGGTGCTATGGCTGTCGGTGGCCGTGACCCCGCCGGCGCTTGCCGCCGAAGTTGCGCCCGCAACGCAGGAGCGACCGCGCATCGGCCTGGTGCTGTCCGGTGGTGGCGCGCGCGGTGCGGCGCATGTGGGCGTGCTCAAGGTGCTCGATGAATTGCGCGTACCCGTCGATGCCATCGCCGGCACCAGCATGGGTGCCGTGGTCGGCGGCCTCTATGCCAGCGGCATGTCGGCGGTGGACATCGAACGCGAGCTGACCAGCATCGACTGGGAAGATGCCTTCCGCGATCGACCGGCGCGCTCGCTGCTGAATTTCCGCCGCCGCGCCGAGGACAGCGACTTCCTGGTGCAGCTGCCGCTGGGTTTCCGTGAAGGGCGGTTCCATGTGCCCAATGGCCTGATCCAGGGCCAGAAACTCAGCCAGATGCTGCGCGAACTGACCCTGCCGGTGGCGGACGTGTCCAGTTTCGACCAGCTGCCCACGCCATTCCGCGCCGTGGCCACCGACCTTGTGACCGGCGCGGCGGTGGTGATCGGCCAGGGCGATCTGGCCAGCGCGCTGCGCGCCAGCGTGTCCGCGCCGGGAATCTTCGCGCCCGTGGAGCGCAACGGCCGGTTGCTGGTGGACGGCGGTGTCGCCAGCAATCTGCCGGTGGACGTTGCCCGCGCCATGGGCGTGGACCGGCTGATCGTGATCGATGTGGGATTGCCGCTGGCAGGCCGCGACCGGCTGGACTCGGTTACCGCCGTTGCCAACCAGATGGTGGCCATCCTGCTGCGGCGTGAAGCGGAGCGGCAGCTGTCGACCCTGGGCGCCGCCGACGTGCTGGTGAGTCCCGAGCTGCCCGACACTTCTTCCTACAACTTCACAGAACTGGCTCGTATCGTCGATGCCGGCACTGCGGCGGCGACACGCGCGAGGGACCGGCTGGCGGAACTGTCGCTGTCGCCCGCGCAATACGCCCAGCACCTCACGTCGCGGCGCCGCGAATCCGCGCCGCCGGTCCTGGTGCGTGAGGTGGGCGTGGATGCCGGCTCCGAAGCCTACGCCGCCGACACCCGGCAACTGTTCGGTGATCTCGCCGGCCAGCCATTCGACGTCGAAGTGCTGCGGCGGCGCATTGCCCGTTTCTACGGACAGGGCCGGCTGGAGCTGCTCGACTATCGCCTGGGTGATGTGGACCCAGCAGGTGCGCAATCACGCAAGGACCTGCTGTTCACCGTGCGGCCCAACTCCTGGGGCCCCAACTATGTGCGGGTCGGCCTGCGCCTGCAGGATGACTTCGAGGGCAACACCAGCTTTGACGCCGCAGCTCGGGTCGTGCTCACGGACATCAACCGCTATGGCGCCGAGTGGATCTGGGATGGACAGATCGGTGGCAACCCGCGCATCGGCACCGAGCTGTACCTGCCGTTCTCGCTGCGGCGTCGCTGGTTCCTCGAACCTGCCGCGCTGTTCGAGATCCGCAACGTGCCGCAGTACGACGGCGATCAGCAGGTGGGCGAGCTGCGCGTGAGCTCGCTGCGCTATGGCGGCTCGTTGGGGCGGGAGATCGGCAATTCGGGCGAAGTGCGTCTCGGCGGCGAGCGTACGCTGGGCGATTCGCTGGTGCGCCTGGGAGAAGTCAGCGGCGACCGGGTGGACTTCCAGTTCAACGAGGTATTTGCCCGCTACAGCTTCGACAGTCTGGACAGCGCCGCCTTTCCCCGGCGAGGGGAGAAAGCCACGCTGGAGTGGCGCGGCCAGGTGTCCAATCGCCGGCTGGAGCGCGTATCGGATTCCCTCTGGCTGGACTGGCGTGGTGCGCGTTCATGGGACAGCAACACGCTGATCGGCTGGATCTCGGCGGGCACCCTGCTCGATGCAGGCTTCGCCGATGAGCGCAGCTACCTTCCGCTGGGTGGCTTCCTCAACCTTTCGGGCCTGCCCGTCGACTCGCTGTCCGGCCCGCACCTGGGCATGGCGCGAGTGGTATACCTGCGGCAGATCGGCACCGGCGGCGAGGGATTCCTCAACGTGCCCATGTATGCGGGCGCCTCGCTGGAACTGGGCAATGTCTGGGAACGGCGCGGCGACATGAGTTTCGGCAGCGCGCGCAAGAACGGGAGCCTGTTCTTCGGGCTGGACACCCCGCTGGGACCGGCGCTGTTCGCCGTCGGCCAGGACAGCCGCGGCCGGCACGCCTTCTATCTGTCGCTGGGACGGGGCTTCTAGGCCTGATCAGGCCAGGCCGCGACTCGCAGCCAGGTTCTCCACCTTCGAATACACCAGGGTCGGCGCATCGGCGGCCCGCGAATATTCATGCCGCCTGCTCATCTCCGTCAGCGTCGCGTCGCGCTCGCGCGCGCTGCGATACCAGTGCATGCGGTGCCAGTCGGGGCCCAGCAGTTTGCGGAACGGGTCATTCTCGCGCAGGCTGACCCGGATGCCGTAGGGCGCGGGTTCCTCGGTGTGCGGTCGGCGCAGGTTATGCGCAGCTTGAATCATCGCCATGGCGGGTCAATGATACCAGCACCTGCCATGCTGTCCCGGTAGCCATGTCCCTGTTCCGCAAGTCCGCCCGCCTGCCCGCACCCTCCGAAGCCCTGCCCGGACGCAGCACGCCCGTGGCCGTTGCCGGCCGGCACGCCGTGCTTGGCACACCGCTGACCGGTCCGTTCCCGCCGCCACTGCAGAGCGTGCTGTTCGGGCTGGGCTGCTTCTGGGGCGCCGAGCGCCTGTTCTGGCGGCTACCCGGCGTGTACAGCACCGCGGTGGGTTATGCCGGGGGCCTTACCCCCAATCCTTCCTATGAAGAGGTGTGTTCCGGCCAGACCGGCCATACCGAAGTGGTGCAGGTCGTCTTCGACCCCGCGAAGCTCGACTTCAACCTGCTGCTGAAGGCCTTCTGGGAAGGACACAATCCCACCCAGGGCATGCGCCAGGGCAACGACGTCGGCACCCAGTATCGCTCGGTCATCTGCACCACCACCGATGCGCAGTTCGCCGCGGCACGCTGCGCGTCCGTGAACGTATAGATGCCGGAGCGGTACTGCGTGCCGACGTCGTTGCCCTGGCGCATGCCCTGCGTCGGGTCATGGCTCTCCCAGAAGATCTGCAGCAACTGCTCGTAGCGCACCCGCGCCGGATCGTAGACGACCCGAACGACCTCGTTGTGCCCGGTCCTGCCCGAGCAAACTTCCTGAGACGTGG
>DATKBK010000239.1:0-3545 GCA_035514045.1 Steroidobacteraceae bacterium
TGTACAAGACCTGCACCAAGATCGCGCGCATCCGCGCCTCCGAATACACCGCGCATGCGCGGCTGTTCAGCGAGGGCAAGCTGGCGGTGGACGTGTGGATCAGCCCCGAGCAGCTGGTGACCGAATACATCGAGCGGCTGATCCGCAATCCCGGCGCACTGCATGTGGCGGACTTCGCCGACGGCAGGGCGCGGCTGGTCGGCATGCAGGCGCGACCCGGCGGCCTGCTGGTGGGCCAGCAGCTGCGCACGCTGCGTGACCACATGCCCAATGCCGATGCGCGCATCGCCGCCATCTATCGCGGCGGCCGCTTCATCAACCCCGAGGGCGAGACGGTGGTGGCGGAAGGCGACGAGATCTTCTTCATTGCCGCGCGCGACAACATCCAGCGCATGATGAACGAGCTCACTCGCGCCGAAGGCGCGGTGCGCAAGGTGATGATCGCCGGCGGCGGCAACATCGGCTTCCGGCTGGCCAGGCTGCTGGAGAAAACCCACCAGGTGAAGCTGATCGAGCGCGACACCGAGCGCGCCTACCGGGTCGCCGAGCGGGTCGAGAACGTGGTGGTGCTCAACGGCGACGCGCAGGACGAGGAACTGCTGATCGAGGAGAACATCGACGGCACCGACGTGTTCGTTGCCGTCACCAACTCCGAAGAGGCCAATGTGCTGTCGGCCATGCTGGCCAAGCGCCTGGGCGCGCGCAAGGTGCTGGCGCTGGTCAACCGCTCCACCTATGGCGAACTGATGGAAAACCGCAGCATCGACATCGTGGTGTCGCCGCAGACGGTGACCATCGGCTCGCTGCTGGCGCATGTGCGCAAGGGCGATGTGGTGAAGGTGCACTCGCTGCGCCAGGGCTCGGCCGAGGCGCTCGAGACCATCGTGCATGGCACGCAGGACCGCTCGCGCGTCATCGGCCGGCGCATCGAACAGATCGAACTGCCCAATGGGGCCTCGATCGTGGCGCTGGTGCGCGGCGAGCGGGTGCTGATCGCCCATCACGACACCCAGATCGAGACCGAGGACCACGTGATCGTGTTCCTGGCCGACCGGCGGCAGATCGATGCCGTGACGAAGCTGTTCCAGTCCGGCTGATCCATGCGCTCGATCCTCGCGATCGTCAATGTGCTCGGTGCGCTGCTGGCGATGTTCGCGGCCCTTTACCTGTTGCCTGCGCTCACGGCGCTGCATTACGCCGAGTTCCCCGAGATGGTTTCCTTCCTGGCCTGTGGCGGCGCCACGCTGGCGCTGGGCCTGGCGCTGCTGCTGTCCACCCGTCGCAGCCGCACCGAACTGAAGCCGCGCGACGGCTACCTGCTGGTCAGCCTCAGTTGGCTGACGCTCACCGCCTCGGCCGCGGTGCCGTTCGGGCTCATCGAAGGCATGTCGGTGACCGACTCCTACTTCGAGGCGATGTCGGGCCTGTCGACCACGGGCTCCTCGGTGATCACCGGCCTCGATGCGCTGCCGTACTCGGTGAACCTGTGGCGCCATGCGCTGCACTGGCTGGGCGGCATGGGCATCATCGTGCTGGCGGTGGCCATCCTGCCGCTGCTGGGCGTCGGCGGCATGCAGATGTATCGCGCCGAAACGCCGGGGCCGGTGAAGGACACCAAGCTCACGCCGCGCATCACCGAGACCGCCAAGGCGCTGTATATGGTCTACGCCAGCCTGACGGTGGTGTGCTTCCTGGCGCTGTGGGCCGCCGGCATGACGGTGTTCGATGCGATCTGCCACGCGTTCTCGCTGATGTCGCTGGGCGGGTTTTCCACCCACGAGGCCAGCGTGGGCTACTTCAACTCGCCGCTGATCGAATCGGTATTCATCGTCTGCATGCTCGTGGCAGCGGTCAACTACAGCTCGCACTTCCTTGCGCTGCGCCGGCGCGACCTGACCGTCTACCGGCGCGACCCGGAAGCACGGTGGGTCATCATCTGGCTGGCCGCCAGCGTGCTCGTCACCACCGCGCTGGTGCATGCCGCCGGCCTCTATCCTGATCTGCTCACGGCGCTGCGTCACACCGCATTCAGCCTCATATCGCTGGCCACCACGGCCGGCTTCGTCACCGAGGATTACTCGCTGTGGCCACTGTTCGTGCCGATGTGGATGCTGTTCCTGTCCTGTGTCGTGCCCAGCACCGGCTCCACCGGCGGCGGCCTGAAGCTGATCCGCTCGCTGATCATGATCAAGCAGTGGTTCCGCGAGCTGTTCGCGCTGGTGCATCCGCATGCGGTGATCCCGCTGAAGATCGCCGGCAACGTGGTCTCGAACCGGGTGGTGAATTCGGTGCTGGCGTTCGTGTTCGTCTATTTCATGACCATCGTGATCCTGACTTTCACGATGCTGGCCACCGGCATGGATTTCGTCACCGCCTTTACCGCGGTGCTGGCCAGCATCAACAACGCCGGCCCCGGCCTGGGGCAGGTGGGGCCTGCCACCAACTACGCTGCGCTCAGCGACTTCCAGACCTGGGTGTGCATTCTGGCCATGTTCCTCGGCCGCATCGAGCTGTTCACCTTTCTGATCCTGTTCACGCGCACGTTCTGGCGCAAGTAGCGCAAGGCGCTAGAACAGGTCGATGTCGCCCTGCGGCGCGTGTACCTGCCCGGCCTTGCCGCCGGGCTGTTGCGGTTTGGCGAGGAAGTCCGCGTCGATGCTGCGACCGAGGTGGATGCGGTGCGTGTCGCACAGCAGCCGGTCGGCCAGGCGGCGGTTCAGGGTCTCGAAGGTGCCGGTGGCCGATTCAAGCTGCTCCACCGTGCCATTGAGGTATTCGCGCACATGGCTCAGGTGCTGGGTCATGCGGTCATAGAACTGCAGACCAACCACGGCGCGCGCCATCTCGGCGCGCAACGCGGTCAGTTCGGCACCGGCTTCCGGACCGGCAAGATCCTGCCCCAGCAGCCCGGCCAGCCGCTCGAGGCTCTCGCCGAGGGTTTCCACCGCGGCATGCGAATCGAGCAGCGCCAGACCGATCTGCTCGCTGGCTGCCCCCAGCACCCTGGCCAGCTCGCGACTCTTTTCGTGGTCCATGCGCGCTTGCGCCCTTCAGGTCCCGGTGCGCAGCGCCACGGCAGGGCGCACGGCAGCCAGGCGCAACAACCCCGGCACGTCCAGGATCAGCGCCACCGAGCCCTCGCCCAGAATGGTTGCGCCACCCACGCCCGGGATGCGCGCGTAGTTCGTTTCCATCGACTTGATCACCACCTGCTGTTGGCCCAGCAGCGCGTCGATGAACAGGCCGGCGCGGCGCCCGTCGCCCTCCACCACCATCAGCAGTCCGTCTGCCAGCCGCCGGCTGCGCGGCTCGATGCCGAACACCTCATGCAGGCGGATCACCGGCAGGTAGTCCCCGCGGAAGCCGAACACTTCGCCGTGCCCGTGCACCTGCTGCACTGCGCTGTGCTGCAGCTGCATCGATTCGATGATGCTCACCAGTGGCACGATGTAGGTCTCCGCGCCCACCTGCACGGTCTGTCCGTCGACGATGGCCAGCGTCAGCGGCAGCGTGATGGTCAGGGTGGTGCCCCGGCCCGCCTCGCT
>DATKBK010000240.1:0-8868 GCA_035514045.1 Steroidobacteraceae bacterium
GCAGATCAAGGTGTCGCGCCAGGAGCTGTCGCGGCTGGTGGGCTGCTCGCGCGAGATGGCCGGCCGGGTGCTCAAGGTACTCGAGGACCAGGGGCTGCTGCGCGCCACGGGCAAGACCATCGTGGTGTTCAACGCCCGGCCGAAGATGAAGACCCGCCCGGTTATCGTGCCGGCCCAGACGGCCACTGGCAGCAAGGGTCTCCCGCCCCGGGCGCAGGCTGTAGCGCCGCCGAAAGATGACGATGATGACGACTGGGATGACGAGGACGACAAGTAGCCGCCCTTCCCCCTGCGGCGGCCAGCCAGCAACAGCTGTTCAGGCCCTGAGCGTCAGCGCGGAGTCAATTTCCCTGCGCATGGCGTCGATCACCGCGCGGTAGTCCTGCCCCCCGAAGATCGCCGATCCGGCCACGAAGGTATCGGCGCCGGCCCGGGCGATCTGGCCGATGTTGTCCGCCTTCACACCCCCGTCGACTTCGAGCCGGATCTGACGCCCGCTGGCGTCGATGCGCCGGCGCACCTCGCGCAGCTTGGTCAGCGCCTCGGGGATGAACTTCTGGCCGCCGAACCCCGGATTGACCGACATGACCAGCACCAGGTCGATCCGCTCCAGCGTGTGATCAAGCCAGGACAGCGGCGTGGCGGGATTGAACACCAGACCGGCGCTGCAGCCGTGCTCGTTGATCAGGCCGATGGTGCGATCGACGTGCTCGCTGGCCTCGGGGTGGAAGCTGATGATCGAGGCGCCTGCCCGGGCGAAGTCCGGCACGATGCGGTCGACCGGCTTGACCATCAGGTGCACGTCGATCGGGGCAGTCACGCCATGCTTGCGCAACGCCTCGCAGACCAGCGGCCCGATGGTGAGGTTGGGTACGTAGTGATTGTCCATCACGTCGAAATGCACGATGTCGGCGCCGGCCGCGAGCACCCGATCCACCTCGTCGCCGAGACGGGCGAAATTGGCCGAAAGGATGGACGGCGCGATCCAGGGCGTGAGCTGCGGCATGAGGTGAAGTGTAGCCGGTTCAACTCATGCCGCGCTGGGCGCGCAGCAGTTCATAGGCTTCCCTGATGGCCTGGGTGCGCTGCTTGGCATGCTCCAGCATCGACTCGGGCAGGCCGTTGGCTTTCAGCTTGTCCGGATGATGGCGGCTCATCAGGCGGCGGTAGATCCTCGTCAGCTCGCGGTCGGGAACTGCAGGCTCGGTCTCCAGTGTCCGGTAGGCCGCAGCGGTGCGCGCGGCGTGATCCTGCGCCATCGCCCCCGATGCGCCGCCACGCAAGGCCGCCTCCATGCGCGCCAGCAGTGGCGGGTCGATACCCACCTGGTCGGCAGCCAGGGCCACCCGCGCGCGCGCGTTACCGCTCATGTCGCTGCCAGCCAGAGCGAAGCGCAGCTGGATTTCGATGAATACCCGCAGGATCTCCGGCTGTGAATGACAGGCGGCCCGCAGGTCGGCAATCTCCCTGCCCGGATCGAACCCGGGCTGCTTGCCCTGCGTGAACTCGGCGATGGCCAGCTGCACCTGCGACTGGCTCAGGCGCAGACCCTGCATCACCTGGCGGGCTGCGCCGATCTCGCGTTCGGTGACGCGCCCATCGGCCTTGGCCACATGGCCCATCATCCGGAACGTGGTCACGAAGAACTGCTCGCCGCCGGGACGCGTGCGGCGCTGCTGCAGCAGATCATACTGGTGTCCGACCGCAACACCCAGCGCCGCGCCCAGTGGACCCAGGGCCATGCCCAGCGCGCCACCGATCAGTTTTCCCGTCCACTGCATTCGTTTATGGTAGCAATCTTGAATACCAGTTCATCTACTGCCCTGCTGGAAACACGGCTGGCCGGCCTTACGCGCATCCACCGCGGCAAGGTCCGTGACGTGTTCGCCGTCGATGACGCCAGCCTGCTGATCGTTGCTACCGATCGCCTGTCGGCCTTTGACGTGATCCTGCCTGACCCGATCCCGGGCAAGGGACGCATCCTCAATGCGATCTCCAATTTCTGGTTTGCAGCCACGCGCCACATCATCCGCAACCACCTGCTGGACCGGCCGCTGGCCGCGGTGCTGCCGGACCCGGCCGAACGCGCCCAGGTCGAGGGGCGGGCAGTGGTGGCGCGGCGCCTGAAGGCGTTGCCCATCGAAGCTGTGGTCCGTGGCTACCTCATCGGCTCCGGCTGGAAGGACTACGAGGCCACCGGCAAGGTGTGCGGCATCACACTGCCGGCGGGCCTGCAGCAGGCCCAGCAGCTGCCCGAAGTGATCTTCACGCCCGCCACCAAGGCGGCGGTGGGCGATCACGACGACAACATCAGCTTCGATGAAATGGCGCGCCGGGTGGGCGCTGAGCTGGCCGCGCGGGTGCGCGACACGTCGATCGCGCTGTACCACTTCGCCGCGCGGCACGCCGCGCTGCGCGGTATCCTGATCGCCGACACCAAGTTTGAGTTCGGCCTGGCGCCCGATGGCGAACTGCTGCTCATCGATGAGGCTCTGACGCCGGATTCCTCACGCTTCTGGCCGGCCGACACCTGGCGCGTGGGCAGCAGCCCGCCCTCGTTCGACAAGCAGTACGTGCGCGACTACCTCGAGACACTGGACTGGAACAAGCAGGCGCCCGGCCCGCGGCTGCCGCCGCAGGTGATTGCGCAGACCGCCGCGCGTTATGAAGAGGCACTGCGGCGGCTGACCGGTCCAGCCCCGGACCAGCGCTGAAGCCACACGGGAGCGCAGGCGAGGCATGTGGAACAAGGTATCGCAGTTGCTCGAGCACGCTTTGTTCGGCCCGCACACCCAGGGGCCCGAGCCGCTGGCACGCCTGATGCGCGGGCTGCGTTACCCCTACGCCATCCTGCGCGACCTGCTGGGTGGCGAGCTCACGCTGCGCGCCACCGGGCTGGTCTACACCACGCTGCTGGCCATCATCCCGGCCGTTGCCCTGTCCTTCGCGGTGCTCAAGGCATTTGGCGCACACCGCGACATGCAACCGTTGCTGATGGAATTCTTCCGCCCCGTGGGCGCAGCTGCCCCGCAGCTGGTCGATCGGCTGATGGATTTTGCCGAAAATGTCAGCGGCGGACTGGTCGGCGTGCTCGGCCTCGCGCTGCTGCTGTGGACCCTGGTGGGCACGGTCAACAAGGTAGAGGACAGCATGAACTTCGTGTGGCGGGTGGACCGCGCCCGCAGCATGCTGCGCAGAGTGGTGGAGTTCGCCGTACTGGTCACGATGGGACCGCTGGTGGTGGCCATCGTGATCGCCCTGTCGGGACTGGCGCTGGACGGCATCAAGGGTGTCACCTTCGAGGACTTCACGCTGGGGCAGCGCGCCCTACAGCTGCTGATCAGCCTCGCACCGTTTGCCATCGTCCCCCTCCTGTTCACCGCGATGTACATGCTGATGCCCAACACGCGGGTTCGCTTCGTGCCGGCGCTCGGTGGCGGGCTGGCCGCGGGCGTCACCTGGGCCGCGCTGGGCAAGCTGTTCACTGCCATGGTGGTGTACTCCTCGCGGCTGGAACTGGTCTATGCCGGTTTTGCCCTGGTGGTGGCCGTGTTCCTGTGGACCTATCTGGGCTGGCTGATCCTGCTGGCCGGCGCACAGCTGGCGTTCTATCTGCAAAACCCCAACTACCTGCGCCTCGGTCACGCCATCCTCAGGCTCTCCAACGACGAGAAGGAGCGGCTGGCGCTGGACATCATGGTCCGCATTGCGTCGAGCCACCGGCTCGGCGATGCGCCCTGGAGCATCGAACGCCTGAGCCGGGCGCTGTCACTGCCCGGCATCGCCGTCGCCGACATGGCCAACCAGCTTGAGACCAGCGGCCTGATCGCCCGCGCCGACGACGGCAAGGTCTTCCCCGCCCGCGAGATCAGCAATATCACGCTGACCGACGTGGTGCTGTGCGCGCGCGGGCGCCATGCGGGCGCGCGAGTACCGGAGCATGTCTCGGCACCCGGCGTGCTCGAGTTGCAGCAGCAGATGGAACAGGCCTGGCGCGATGCCTGCGGCACCCGCACGCTGGCCGACCTGATCGGCGGGCGGTGAAGCGGCCATGCAACCCCCTCCACCGGCCGCAAGCGCACTGGCTGCCGAGGTTTCCTTCCAGGCGCAACGCGGCCGCGGACCCGGCGGACAGAATGTCAACAAGGTCGCCAGCTGCGCCCTGCTGAGCTGGGATTTCCAGTCATCTGCCCTGTTGACGGCGGAACAGAAGCAGCGGCTGCAGGACAAGCTGACCGGGTCGCTCAACAGCCGGGGCGAGATCCAGCTGCGCAGCGACGAGTTCCGCGACCTGGGACGCAACAAGGCGCGCGCGCTGGAGAAGCTGGAAGAGCGGGTGGCAGCCGCGTTGTTCGTGCCGAAGAAGCGGCGCCCGACCAGGCCGACCAGGGCTTCGCGCATCCGGCTCGAAGCGAGCAAGACCCAGCGCTCACGCACCAAGAAGCTGCGCGGCACACCCGACTGGTGAGCCGCAGCGTCAGCCTCCGGCGATGGTCATTTCTCCCAGCAGCACCGGACCGGTGTGGATGGCGCCGAGCCGGTCCATTTCACTGCCCAGTGCCTGCACCCCCTGGTACATCGTCTTCAGGTTGCCCGCGATGGTGACCTCGTGCACGGGGTAGGCGATCTCGCCGTTCTCCACCCAGTAGCCCGAGGCGCCGCGCGAGTAATCGCCGGTGACGCCGTTGACGCCCTGCCCCATCAGCTCCGTCACATAGAGCCCCGAGCCCATGCGCTTGAGCAGCGCGGGCGTATCGAGCAGCCCCTCGCTGCTGTCCAGCAGCAGGTTGTGGATGCCACCGGCGTTGCCGGTGCTCTTCAGGCCCAGCTTGCGCGCCGAGTAGCTGCCCAGCACATAGCCCTGCAGCACGCCATCGCGCACCAGGTCACGATCGCGCGTGGCCACGCCCTCGGCATCAAAGGGGCTGCTGGCCAGCTGGCGCGGCAGATGCGGCCGCTCGCGCATCTGCACGAAGGCGGGCAGCAGCTGCTCGCCCATCGCATCGAGCAGGAACGAGGAGCGGCGATACTGGCTCGAGCCGCGCACTGCCGCGATCAGGTGGCCGAAGAAGCCGCGCGCGTTGTCGGCCGAGAACGCTACCTGCGCCTTGCGGGTGCTGATCTGGCGCGCACCCAGTCGCGCGATGGCGCGCTCGCCAGCCCGCCGGCCGATCTGCGCCACGGGGTCGATCGAGTCCGCATCGCGGGCCGCGCTGTACCAGTAGTCGCGCTGCATGTCGGCACCGTCCTGGGCCAGCAGCACGCAGCTCACGCTGTGGCTGGTGGTGGGGTAGCCGGCAAGGAAGCCATGGGAGTTGCCGTAGACGCGCACCCCGCGGTGGGTGGACACCGAAGCGCCCTCTGAATTGCCGATGCGAGGATCCACCGCAAGGCCCGCCGCCTCGCAGGCACGGGCCAGCTCGATGGCTTGTTCCGGCTCCAGATCCCAGGGGTGATAGAGGTCGAGATCTGGCACCTGCCCGGCCATGTCTTCCGGCTCGGCCAGGCCGGCGTATTCGTCCCGGGCCGTGTGGCGGGCAATGGAGCAGGCCTTGGCCACCATGTCGCGCACCGCGTCGAGACGCAGATCAGCGCTGCTGGCAGAGCCTTTGGAACCATTCACATAGACCGTGATGCCAAGGCCCCGGTCACGCTGGTATTCGATGGTTTCGACCTCGCCCAGTCGCACACTGACACCGAGACCCTGCTGCAGACTCACGTCGGCTTCGGCCTGGCCCGCCCCCGCGGCGCGCGCCTCGGCCAGCGCGAATGCCACCGTGTCGGCAAGTTCCTGGATTCGTGATGGGTCAACGGCCTGGGACATGGGTGATAATTGTACGGCATGGCTGAAATCGACGACGACACGGACACCGCGCTGCCTCCGAGCAAGAGCCAGCGCAAGCGCGACGCGCACGCGGCCCAGAAGCTGGGCCAGCGGCTGGTCACGATGCGTGAGCAGGAACTTCGGGATCTGCCGCTGAATGACATCCTGCGCGAGGCGCTGGCGGAGGCGCGGCGATTGACCAGCCGTGCCGCGCTGTCCCGCCAGCACCAGTACATCGGCAAGCTGATGCGCGACGCCGATGTCAACGCCATCGAAGCGGCGCTGGCCACGCGGGAAGATGCGCACAAGGCGCGTGCTAGACTGCGGCCATGAAACCGCTGGTCGGCATCATCATGGGCTCCCGCTCCGACTGGGAGACGCTCCAGCCAGCCGCCGAATTGCTCACGCAATTAGGCATTGCGCATGAGGTCAAGGTGGTCTCGGCGCATCGTACCCCCGACCTGCTGTTCGAATACGCCGCTGCAGCCGAAGGTCGGGGCCTGGCCGCGATCATTGCGGGCGCGGGCGGAGCCGCCCACCTGCCAGGAATGACGGCAGCCAAGACGCGTGTGCCGGTGCTCGGTGTGCCGGTGCAATCAAAGGCGCTCAGCGGGCTCGACTCGCTGCTTTCCATCGTGCAGATGCCCAAGGGCGTGCCGGTGGCCACCTTTGCCATCGGGGCTTCCGGCGCCGCGAATGCGGCCCTGTTCGCCGCCGCCATCGTGGCCCTGCACGATCCGCAGGTGGCCAGCGCACTGACCGCATTCCGCGCGGCCCAGACCCAGGCCGTACTCGACCAGCCAGACCCGCGCCGCCAGGCATGACGATTGGCGTGCTTGGCGCGGGGCAGCTCGGCCGCATGCTGGCCCTTGCTGGCTATCCACTGGGCATGGACTTCCTGTTTCTCGACCAGGGCGCGGGCACACCAGCGCACCAGGTCGCCCCGTCGCTCCTTGGCAGCTTCACCGATGCTGCGCTGCTGGCAACGCTTGCCAGCCGCTGCGAGGTCGTCACCTTCGACTGGGAAAACGTGCCCGCTGCAGCGTTGGACGCGCTGGAATCCAGAAAAGTGCGCATCGCCCCGCCACGTGGCGTGCTGGCCACGGCGCAGGACCGGCTGCTCGAAAAAACCCTGTTTGCCGAACTGCGGATTCCCACCAACCGCAGCCAGGCCGTGGACTCCGAGGCCGACCTAGTGCGCGCCGCGCGTCATATCGGGCTGCCGGGAGTCCTCAAGACCCGACGCCTGGGTTACGACGGCAAGGGCCAGTTCGTGCTGCGCAAGCCGGGCGACATCGCAGCGGCCTGGCAGGCGCTCGGCGGCTCCCCCCTGCTGTACGAGCAGCTGGTGCCCTTCGACTACGAGATCTCGGCCATCGGCGTGCGCGGCATGGATGGCCGCTTCGCCATGTACCCGCTCAACCGCAACCTGCACCGGGATGGCATCCTGCGCCTGACGCTTGCGCCATGGAAATCGGTCCGGCTTGCAAGCGCAGCGCGGCGCGCGCTGCGTGCCGTGATGACTCATTTCGACTACGTAGGCGTGCTGGCGATCGAGTTCTTCGTCCATCGGGGCCGGCTGCTGGCCAACGAGATGGCGCCACGGGTACACAACTCGGGTCACTGGACCATCGAAGGCGCCGTCACCAGTCAGTTCGAGAACCACCTGCGCGCCATCACCGGCCTGCCATTGGGCAGCACGGCGGCCCGGGGCCACTGCGCCATGGTGAATCTGATCTCCACCCTGCCCGATCGGGCCGCGATGCTGGCCGAAGCGGGGGTATATCTGCACGATTATGGCAAGCAGGCACGTCCGGGCCGCAAACTGGGGCATCTGACCCTGGTCGAATCCACGGCCCGCAAGGCCCATCTGCGCGCGACGCGGCTGTTGCGGCGGATCGATTCCCGTAAGATCTGACGCCCATGTACCTGGACTCCTTCCACCTCAAAGAACAGCCCTTCCGGCTCAGCCCGGATCCGGACTTCCTGTACTTGTCCAAGGCGCACTCGCGCGCCAAGGCGTACATGGAATCCACCATCTGGTTCACCGACGGCTTTGTGGTGATTACCGGCGAGATCGGTTCCGGCAAGACCACGCTGATCGAGACCTTCCTGCGCGAGCTCGAGAAGGACGTGGTGGTGGCGCAGATCAGCCAGACCCAGGTCTCACCGCTGGAGTTCCTGCAGTCGGTGCTGGTGCAGTTCGGCTTCACGCCATTCAAGATGAAGAAGGCCGAACTGCTGGCCACGCTCAATGGCTTCCTGATCGAGCAGTACAACGCGCGCCGCAAGGTGGTGCTGATCGTCGACGAGGCGCAGAACCTGTCGCAGGGCACGCTGGAAGAAATCCGCATGCTCTCCGGCATCGAGACCACCAAGGAGAAGGTGCTGCGCATCATCCTGGCCGGCCAGCCGGAGATGAATACCAAGCTCGACTCGCCGGAGCTGGTGCAGCTCACGCAGCGCGTGCGGCTACGCTTCCATCTTTCGGCGCTGTCACCGGAAGACTCGCGCGGCTACATACTCCACCGCCTTGAAGTGGCGGGTTCCAGCGGCCGCGAGATTTTCGCCGAGGACTGCCATCCGCTCATCTACCGCTACACCGGCGGCGTGCCGCGACTCATCAACACACTGTGCGAGACCGCCATGATGGCGGCCTTCACCCATGAGCGCGATCAGGTGTTGCTCGAAGATGTGCAGGCGGCGATTGAAGAACTGCGCTGGCAGGAGTTCCACGAACGCGTCAAAGGCCTGTCAGAGGGGTCGGGCGATCCGGTCACATCCACCACTGGCCGCTTCGGTCCGCGGCGCGCTCCGGGGCTTTACGTTGGCCAGGCCGAGACCACCCCCGCCGAGGTGGCCGCTGCGGCACCGCTGGCCAAGCTGGTTGTGGTTGCCGATGGCAAGACGATGGGCGAACTGCCGCTTGGCCTGGGCCGCACCATCGTCGGCCGGACTCCCGACAATGACCTGCAGATCGACAGCCGCTTCGTCAGCCGCCACCACTGCCAGTTCATCACCAAGCCCGACAGTTGTCTGGTCGA
>DATKBK010000241.1:0-2548 GCA_035514045.1 Steroidobacteraceae bacterium
CACGGCCATCCGCGCGGCCAACGCCTCTTTGTTGCCCGCCACCCTCGAACGCCTGTTCGCAAACGCTGCCTGAGTGCACTGCCGATGCCTGAGCCGCTGACCATCGTCGAAATCCTTGAGCGCAGCGAGCAGGGTGTGACCCGGCCATTTTTGTGTCGTTGCGATGACGACAACCTCTACTACGTCAAGGGCCGCAGCGCCGGCGCGCGCAGCCTGCTGTGCGAATGGCTGGCCGGGCATCTGGCGCGTGCGCTGGGGCTTCCGGTGCCGGAGTTCGCCATCGTCCAAGCGTCGCAGGCGCTGCTGGCGCTACATCCGGAAGGCAGCGACCTAGGGTCAATGCCTGCCTTCGGATCGTGCAAGGTAGCGCACGTGCAGGAGCTGACCGTCTCGCACCTGGATGACGTGCCTGCTGCCCTGCAGCGCGACGTGCTGGTATTCGACTGGTGGGTGCGCAACGCCGACCGCACCCTCACCACGCTCAGTGGCAACCCCAACCTGATGTGGGATGCGACCGGCAAGCGCTTGGTGGTAATCGACCACAATGTCGCCTTCGATCCGGATTTTGCTGCCGTTGGGTTCAGTCAGGCGCATGTGTTCAGCGCCCAGATTCCTTTTGTATTTCAAGACCTTGCCGAGCAAGGACACTATGCGCGGCGGCTCCGCGAGGCGCTGGCGGTATGGCCCGAGGCCTGCAACAATGCCCCGGCACAGTGGTGGTTTGTGGATGAGGAGCGAACCGTCCCCACCGACTTCAACCTGACCGCCGCTCTGACCCTGTTGAACCGTTGCACGACCGAGGAGTTGTGGAGGTCGCCGCCATGAACCGTCTAGCCTGCCAATACGCAACCATCCGTTTTCTGCCTTATGCGGAAACGGGCGAGTTCGCCAACGTGGGTGTGGTGCTGGCTTGCCCGGCGACCGGCTATCTTGATGCGCGGCTGATGCCCACCAAGAAGACAGGCCGCATCGCCGGCTTCTTCGAGCAGCTGGACACGCGCATCTATCGCGAGGCTTTGAAGTACTTGGGTGTTGAACTGAATCGAGTGCGCGAACTGGTGCAGGCGCGCACCGACCGCGAGGGGCCTGCCATCGTCCAGCAGACTTTCGCCGGCCTGACCCGGCCGCGCGAAGCGTTGTTGCGCTTCGGCGATACCCGCGTGGTGCTGGCGGACGATCCGGAAACGACGCTGGACCAGCTGTTCGCCCGCTTCGTCGAGCGCGATTTCGCCGACAAGCCCTATCACGACAAATTGCTGGAGCGGAATGTTCGCGATTTCCTGATCCGTGCCGAGGTGCGCCAACACTTCGACTCCAAGGATGTCGGCAATGATTTCGTGCACGTCCGGTTTCCCTTTGTGCACTTGCGCGAAGGCCGGCCTGCTGCCGCTATCAAACCGCTGAATCTGGCGAAGGAAGACTCCAATGGCGTCTTCGATCTGGGCGGACATTGGCTGGAGCATGTCCGTCGCTTGAACAAGCACAACCTTCTTCCCGAGACGTTGTTTGCGGTGCGCAAGCCTGACGCTCACGCGGGCAAGGCGTTGCAGGCGGCCGAGGAAATCATCGGCGAACTCGAGGAGCAGGGTGTTGAAGTTGCTGCTGCCAACGATGCCACCGCCATCATTCAGTTCGCGCGCACAGCACTTCACTGATTGGTGACACACCCGCCACGCTGAGCCCTGCTTCGGTAGGTGAAACGAATGGTGGCTACGGCAGAACGTCGCGCGCCGAGTGCCAACCGCAGGGTATCCGCTTGTTCGGCGACCAGTAGCGCCGTTCTCCGCACACGGCGGGCGGCTGCGAGGCCAGCGATCGCTAGTAGGCGAACCTCGCGGCAACGGCAGAGCCTTGACCATCCCACTTGGAGCACAATCTGCTACACCCGTTCGCGCGCATCCGCCGAGACCTTCGAGCATGTCCAACCCCTTCACCACGATGGAACTGTTCCTGGTCGCCATGGTGCTGATCTTCTCGGTGCCGTACCTGATCTGGCGCCTGGGTCGCACCGAGTACTTCGCGCCACTGGTGGTGGTGCAGATCCTCACCGGGATCCTGCTGGGGCCGGGCGTGCTGGGCGCCGTGCTCCCTGGCTACTACGCCACCGTGTTCACCGCCGACGTGGTGCTGATGCTCAATGGCGTGGCCGGCTGGGCGGTGATGCTGTTCGTCTGGATCGCCGGCATCGAGCTGGACGTGCACGAAGCCTGGAAGAACCGGCGCGAGACGTTCATCACCGCGGGCATGGCGCTGGGCACGCCGCTGCTGTTCGGCAGCGCGGCTGCCCTCGTGCTGCTGGCGTGGGACCGTGGCTGGGTGGGAGCGCGCGGTGCCGACTGGCAGTTCGTGCTGGGCCTGGGCATGGCGTGCGCGGTCACGGCGCTGCCGATCCTGATCCTGTTCATGGAAAAGCTCGAGATCCTGCGCAAGGACCTCGGCCAGCGCGTGCTGCGCTATGCCAGTCTCGACGACATCGCGATCTGGGCGGTGCTGGCGCTGATCCTGCTCGACTACGAGCGCATCGGCCGGCAAGGCGGCTTCGTGCTGG
>DATKBK010000242.1:0-4562 GCA_035514045.1 Steroidobacteraceae bacterium
TGCCCTTCGCCAACATGAGCGGCGACAAGGAGCAGGAATACTTCAGTGATGGACTGGCCGAAGAGATCATCAACGCGCTCGCGAAGATCGACGGCCTTAAGGTGATAGCGCGCACATCGGCCTTCGCCTTCAAGGGGCAGAACACCGACGTCCGCAGGATCGCCGAGATGCTGGGCGTTACCAATATTCTCGAGGGCAGCGTGCGCCGCTCCGGCAGCCGCATCCGCGTCACCGCGCAGCTCATCAACGCAAGTGACGGATCGCATCTCTGGTCGGAGCGCTACGACCGCGAACTGGCGGATCTGTTCGCGGTGCAGGACGAGATCTCCGCTGCCATCTTCGCTGCGCTGAAGGTCAAGCTGTCACCGCAAGTGGCTGCGAGACCGCGCCATACCCCCGCGCTTCCAGCCTATGAAGCGCTGCTGAAGGCGCGGCATTTTCATTGGAAGGTCACCGCAGAATCAATGAATCAGGCCAGGCTGTTCTATGAACAGGCCATCGCGCTCGACCCGCAGTTCGCTTTGGCTCACGTGCTTTACGCGGACTATCTGTTCGGTCGTACAACGATCGGGCTGTCGCCCCTGAGAGAGGTGGAGCCTGCCATCCGCGCAGTTGCGCAAAGGGCACTGGAACTGGACCCGTCTCTCGCGGACGCGCACGGGCCCCTGTGTATCCTGGCCTCGTCCTTTGACTACAACTGGCATGAGGCCGGCCGCCAGTTTGCGCTGGCAATGTCAGGGGGGCGAGGATCGCCGCTCGTGCGCATGGGTTGCGCGTGGAATTACATGCTGGCGTCTGGCCGCCGGCAGGAAGCCGCCGCACAACTCAAGCTGGCGCTGCAGGGAGACCCACTCCACCTGACAACTCGCGCCATCCTGGGAATGGCCCTCGGCGCAGTGGGTCTTTATGCAGAGGCCGAGGACCTACTGCAGCAGAGCCGGGATCTGGATCCCGACTTCATGTGGATACACTACTACTTGGCCGACCTTCACGCGGCACGGGGGCAATTTTCCGAAGCACTGCCCCCTGCCGAGAGGGCGTTCTCGCTGGCGCCCTGGTATGCACCGTCTGCAGGCATCTATGCAGGGGTGCTGGTCCGCATGGGCGAGGCGGAACGAGGCACTGAAGTAGCTCAGACGCTCGGCGCGAGCAAGGCCTACGGTGCTGCAAAGGGGTTGGCGATCTTTCACACCGTCTGCGGAAACATCGATCTGGCCGCGGGTTTTTACGAAGAAGCGATAGAAGAACGAGACTCCTTCGTCGTGGCTTTTCTGCAAGGGGCGATCGGGGAGCCGCTGCGCGCCAGCCGGCACTGGCCGAGACTGGCGGCGCTGATGAACTTGACGGACGGTGGATGAGCGCCTGGTTTCGTACCGCCTCGACTACGGACAGCCGCCTACAACCACCCCTTGCCCCTGAACCACAGGTACGGGCCCACCGACGACGCCACCATCAGCCCCAGCGCCGCCCAGAATCCCCACGGCGCCTGCAGCGCCGGAATATGCGCGAAGTTCATGCCGAACAGCGTCCCGATCACCGACGGCGGCAGCAGCACCACCGTCACCCACGAGAAGATCTTCAGGATGTTGTTCTGGTCGATGTTGATCAGCCCCAGCGTCGCGTCGAGGATGAAATTCAAGGTGGTGCCGAGGAAGCCGGCGTGATCGCTCATCGCCACCACGTCCTTCGACAGCGTGCGCAGCCGCTCGCGCACATCCGGTGGCATGTTGGCGCTGGACTGCTGCACGAAGGCCAGCAGGCGCGCCAGGCTCGCCAGACTCTCGCGCGCCTTGGCAATCAGCTCGCCGCTCTGGCCGATGTCCTCCATCAGCCGGCGAAAGTCGCGCGCCCGCCGCCGCGCCTTCTCCTGCAGCGTGTGGCGATTGAAGATCTCGGCCGAGGCCTTGTCGATGTCGGCGGCGACGCGCTCGATCACGTCGGCGATGCGCTCGATGATGAACTCGAGGATGCCGGCCAGTACGGCCTGCGCGGTGACGTTGGACTGCGGGTGGCGCTCGGTGTGGGCCACGAAGCGCCGCAGCGGCAGCGGATCCACATAGCGGTTGGTGACCAGCCGCGAGCCGCGCAGGATGAAGGTGATCTGCGCGTTCTCCGGCAGCTGGGTGTCGAGCCGGGTCACCACAGTGGCGGTCAGGTACAGCGCACCGGCCTCTTCATACAGGCGCGCCGAAGACTCGATCTCGCGCATTTCCTCGCGCGTGGGGATGTCCAGGCCCAGCCGCTGCTCGACCAGCCGCTCCTCATCGGCCGTGGGTTCGAGCAGGTCGAGCCACACGGCGTCTTCCGGCAGTGGCGCGCCGGGATCGCGTTCGAGCCGCTTGATGCCGCCGGGCGCCACGCAATAGACGGACAGCATGGACAGCCCTTTGCCGAAAAATCGGCCTGCTTCAGCGCTTCTCGGCGGCGGCCAGGTCGCTCAGCAGCTCCATCAGGGGGGCAGCACCGCCGGCCATGTCCATCATGGTCATGTATTTGCCGTTCACGACGAAGGCCGGAGTGCCGTCGATGGGATAACGCCGGCCCAGGATATCGGCCTCTTTGAGGCGGGTCGTCACGGCGAAGCCCTTGTACTCGCGCTTGAAATCCGCCTCGTTGAGGCCCTGCGCCTTGGCGAAGGCCACCTGCAGCTGCTCGGTCGCCGCGTCGTTCGCGGCCACCAGGTTGCGGCCGTTGCGATGGAGTTCCTCGAATGCTGCGGTTACCAGATCGCCGCGTCCCATCACCTCGAGCGTGTACAGCAGACGGGCGAGGCCGCGGTGACTCGGACCCCACATCACGTGTTCCTGGCGGAACTTCACCCACTCGGGCAGCTTCGCCTTCCAGGACTGCACATGCCCGTTCACCGAATAGCACGCGGCGCAGGCCAGCCACAGGAACTCAATGACTTCGACCTGGCCGGCCGGCACATTGGTGGCCTGTGCGGGCACGATGGGCCGGTAGTGCGTGCCGGCCTTCCAGCGGCCGCCCGGCAGCTGCGTGCTCTCGGGCATGGCCACCAGGCGCTCCAGCGACGGATCGCCCGCAGCGGCCGCGGCAGCGCCTTCGGATTCCTGGGCGGCGGTGGCCGCCTGATCCAGTTCGGCGGCACTGGGTGCAGTGGTGGAAGGCGCCGGGGCCTCGGCCGGTGCAGCCGGTGTGGCAGCGGCATCCGCTTCCACCGGCGTGGACTTCTGGCCGCAGCCAACCAGCGCGGCGGCCGCGGCGAACACAAGTATCAGTTTTTTCATCTTCAGCGCATCCCCTGCAGATATGAAGCCACGTCGCGGCGATCTTCCGGCGTCAAGCGCTGGGCGATCTCCTTCATCATCGCGGCATTGGGACCGGCCTGCGCGCGGCCGGCGGCGTCCTTCGTGTAGCGGCTTTCGACGGCATAGTCGTTCAACTGCTTCACGGTGTAGACCGAGTGCTGGGCCTGCAGCGCCGGATAGCCGGCGGCAGGGTTGCCGCGCCCCACCGGCCCGTGGCAGGCGGCGCAGGCGGGAATGCCGCGCGTGGCATCGCCCACGCGATACAGCGTCTGGCCGGCCTGCCAGTACGACGGATCGGCCTCCAGCCCGTTGGGATTCTGCGTCGAGAAATAGGCCGCGAGATCGGCGATGTCCTGGTCTGACAGACCCTGCACCATCGGCATCATCATCAGGTTGACGCGGTGGCCATCCCGGAAGCGCTGGGTCTGGTCCCGCAGGTACGAAGCGTTCTGTCCGGCCAGCGTCGGCCATTCGGCCATCATGCTGTTGCCATTGAGTCCATGGCATGCGGTGCAGGCGGCGGCTTTAGTGGCGCCGGCGGCGGCATCGCCCTTCAGCGGCGCATCAGCGGCCTGGATGGATCCTGCGGCAAGGCCCAGGATCAACAAAGTGGCGGCAATCCTCATGTGTACTCGAAGCTCCCGAAATACCGGCTGGATAACTTTTCAATTGTACACTGGGCCCTGAGTCCTGAAGCCCGTCGCGCCGTCCAGTGAGCCAGTTCCCGGAAGTCCAGTTCATCAAGAGCGTCGCCGCGCCAGGGCAGTTTCCGCCGGACGACGGCTGGGAAATCGCCGTGGCCGGGCGCTCGAACGCCGGTAAATCCAGCGCCATCAATGCCGTTCTGGCACGCAAGGGGCTGGCGCGCACCAGCCGCACACCGGGCCGCACCCAGCTCTACAACTATTTCCAGCTGGCGCCGGGCCGGCGGATGGTCGACATGCCTGGTTACGGCCACGCCTCGGTGCATGCGACCACGCGGGCTACCTGGGGACCGTTGGGCGAGGCGCTGCGTGAGCGGGCCAGCTTTGCGGCGCTGCTGCTGGTGGTGGACGCGCGGCGGGGCGTCGGAGACCTGGATCATGGGCTGCTGGACTGGGCGGATCGGCCGCCGGGCCAGGTCCACGTGCTGCTGACCAAGGCCGACAAGCTGGCGCGGGCGCAGTCGATGGCGGCGCTGCGGCAGGCGCAGGAGGCGCTCACGGGACGTGGCAGTGTGCAGCTGTTCTCGGCCACTAAAGGCACCGGTCTGGATGAGGCGCGGGCAGTGCTGCGCGGCCTGATGAATTCGGG
>DATKBK010000243.1:0-2912 GCA_035514045.1 Steroidobacteraceae bacterium
CCACCCGACAGCCGGGGCGCCGGCCGGTCGGCCAGCTCGCGCAGACCCACCTGCGTGAGCAGCTCGATCAGGCGCGCACCGCGCCGGGCGCGCGGCACGCCCGCGGCGGCCAGCGCATAGCGCAGATTGTCAGCCACTGAACGGCGCAGCATCACCGGACGCTGGAACACCAGCGCGCGGCGCGTGACTGAAAGATCACTGCTGCCACCCCAGCTGATGCTGCCGCTGCCGGGAGGGATCAGACCCATGGCGGTGCGCAGCAGCGTGGTCTTGCCGGAGCCGTTCGGACCGATCAGCACTGTCGGCGCACCGGCAGTCAGCTGCAGCGAGATGCCGCGCAGGATTTCGGTACCGCCGAATGCCACGCGCACCGCGTCGAACACGATGGGCAGCTGTGGACCTGCCGCGGCCATGGTCATTGCTCGTACCGCGAGCCGGCCTGCCGCACCGCCCAGGCGCCGACATTGACCAGCAGCACGATGCCGATGAGCACCAGCCCCAGGCCCATTGCCAGCGGCAGATTGCCCCTGGATGTTTCCAGCGCAATGCTGGTAGTCATCGTGCGGGTGAAACCCTCGATGTTGCCGCCGACGATGATGATCGAACCCACCTCCGCGGCCGCGCGACCGAAGCCGGCCAGCAGCGCGGTAACCAGCGAGAAGCGCGCATCCCACAGCAGCGTGCCGACCCGGCGCAGCGGTCCTACACCCATCGCCGCCAGTTCATCCCGGTATTCGACCCACAGGTCCTCCACGGTCTGGCGCGTCAGCGCGGCGATGATGGGCAGCACCAGCAACGTCTGCGTGATCACCATCGCCTGCGGCGTGAACAACAGGCCCAGCTCGCCCAGCGGGCCAGAGCGCGACAGCAGCAGATAGATGGCCAGTCCCGCCACTACCGGCGGCAATCCCATCAGCGCATTGAGCGCCACGACCACTGCCTGGCGGCCCGGAAACCGGCTCAGTGCGAGCAGCGCTCCCAGCGGCGCACCAAGCAGCGCCGCAAGCAAGGTGGCGCTCAGGCTCACCGCCAGCGACAGCCGCACGATCGCCAACAGGGTCGGATCGCCGCTGAACACCAGATCGAGTGCCGACGCGTCAGCAGGCATCATCGCGTGACACCGTTCGCCGGCAGCCAGGGGTCCAATGCCTCCAGCACGCCTTGCGCAACGGCCCGCGGCCGTTCACCGAGGCCGGCAATTTCAGGTGATCGCCGCGGATCGACTTCCACGATCCGCTGCCCTGCCATGACGGCAACGCCATCACGAGCCAGGCCACGCAGGTGACCGGTAATGGGCGCATGAATGGCCCGCTCATCCAGACGCCCGACAATATCGCCCGCCGCCACCGGCTGCCCGACCATGGCCGTAGTGCGCCAGGTGCCGGCGACAGGAGCTGGAACAAAGCGCTCACGGGTCACGCCGTCAAGCGCGCGCGGCCCCCCAGCGCGTGCTGCCGATGCGCGATCAAGCAACACCTGGCCCATCGCTGGTCCCCACTGGGTCTCGATGGCGATGTGGCAGTTGATGCCGGGTGTGAAGCCGGGACCCAGCCCGATGCAACACGGCGCGAGCGCGCGCAGATCGGTGCGCACCGACTCGCGCCGCATCGTTGCATCGATGACGATATCGAACTGGATAGCTGCTGTGAGCAGGCTTTCCGACAAGGTGGCCACCGGGATGCACTGTGCCTCGCCCCAACGGTCCTGCACGCCCTGGATGTCCATCACGCTGCACGCAGTCACGCCTTCCAGCACCGACTTCCCATCGAACAACGCATCGGTAAACGCCATGCCACGCCGTGCATGCGGCGAGCCGGGCCGCTCTGAGATCAGCACCCGGGCACCACGTTTGAAAAGCTGGTGCGCCACGGCGGATCCCACATCACCGCCACCGAGCACGAGGATGCGGGGGCGGGTTGGCGGGATGGCGGGATCTGCACTCAGGGACATGTCTTGCGCGTCGGGGCACGGACTTGGAAGGAGGCCTGCATGATATTCTTCCGCAATTATTCTGCCCGGAAATGCGTGGCAACGCCCCGCACCCAACTTCACCCGTAATGAGCAATCAAGCCCCCAGACCACAAGCCCCGATCATCGCCGTCGCATCCGTCGATCAGTTGCGCGGCCGCCTGCGCAAGAAAGGCCAGCTGAAGGGCCGTCAGCCCGATCAAGTTGCGATGAGCGAAGTTGCGGAGCTTATCGGCCCGGGTCCGCATCGACGCGACCTGCTGATCGAGAATCTGCACCAGCTGAACGACTACCACCGCGGCCTGCACGACCGTCACCTCGTGGCGCTGGCACGCCAGATGAACCTGCCAATGGCAGAGGTGTTCGAGGTCGCCACCTTCTACCATCACTTCCAAGTGCTGCGTGAAGGCGAGCAACCCGCCCGCGTCACGGTGCGCGTCTGCGATGGCCTGTCCTGCGAAATGCGCGGTGCACGCGAACTGCTGCAGCGGCTGCCGGCAATGCTCGGCGAAGATGTGCGCGTGATCGCCGCGCCCTGCGTGGGCCGCTGTGAACAGGCGCCCGTGGCGGTGGTGGATCAGGCCCCGGTGGTGCATGCCGGGTTGGCACAGGTCCAGCACGCCGTGGAAGGCGGTGCGAGCGCCCACCCGATTGCAGCCGACGACGGCACCTTTGACGCTGCTGGCGCAGGCCCCTCGCCCGTCACGCGCGCGCCCAGCGAAGTTTCTCCGGCCTATGTCGGACTGAGCGCCTATCGCGCGGCCGGTGGCTACCAGCTGGCCACGCGCATCGCGGCCGACAAGCTGTCCGCAGACGATGTGGTGAAGGCCATGTCCGATTCCGGCCTGCGCGGCCTGGGCGGCGCCGGGTTTCCTGCCGGACGCAAGTGGGGCATCGTGCGCCAGCAACCGGCGCCGCGCCTGATGGCAGTGAACATCGACGAA
>DATKBK010000244.1:0-2396 GCA_035514045.1 Steroidobacteraceae bacterium
GCGCTGGATGGCCGCCGGACCATAGGCCGCCATCACTTTGGTCGGGAAATCCTTGCCGAAGTACTCGGCATTCCAGGTACCGCCCTCTGTGGCAAAGAAGTAGTTCGACAACACCGTAGTGCCGCCAAGCACCGAGGCAGCCGGATCCCCGATCTGACCTTCGACCACATCGTACTGCACCATGGGTGCACTCTTGGTGATGGTCGCCATGTCGGCCGCAACGGCCTTGGCAGATGTCTGGGCCCGCTTGACAAACTCGCTGATGCTGCCCAGATAGAGGCTCACGGCCGCCAGAACCGGCGGCGGGCGCGGCATCGGCGGCGCAACTTCGCCCTCTGCCACCTCCTGCGGGGGCGGGGGCGGGGGCGGGGGCGGGGGCGCCAGCCGCAACTCAATGCGCTCCACGCTCGGCCCATAGCTGCTCTTCAGCATCGCTATGTGCCGATCGCGAAACGCATCGGCATCGAAAGTCAGGCCCTCCCCGGCAGGGTAGAGCATCGACATGCAGACCTTCTGCGGGGCGGCAGCAGCCGCCTGCCCGGCGCGAACGGCGCGGGGCAGCGCTGCGGCAAGCGTGCTGAACGCGGCAGTGTGGCCCAGGCCCTGCAGTATGCGGCGCCGTCCAATCGGATTCGTCATCTCAATCTCTCCTCAAACTCATGGCCGTCACGCGCATATCGGCCCAGAAAGGGAAAATCCCCTGGCTGAACTGGACTGCGTCTTTCTGATTCGAACCTGGCCCCCGCCCGAGCAGCCGTATTGGCCTCGCGCCCTGCCAAACCCCCGGCGCGCCTCTTGTTTCTGGAGCATAAACCCCGCGGGCCCGCGCATCAATTGAGGCCGGACCGGGCCAGACTTCGGTAACCGCACCGCGCGCGCTCAGTCGCCGATGCCAGCCAGGTCAGCGAAGAAGGACCACTGCTCGGCCAGCTCCCGGTACTGGCGGAAGCGACCGGACTTGCCCCCATGCCCGGCCTCCATGTGGATGCGAAACAGCAGCGGGTTGCAGTCCGTCTTCAGGGTGCGCAGCCGCGCCACCCACTTGGCCGGCTCGAAGTACTGCACCTGGCTGTCCCAGAGGCCCGTCCCGACATACAGCGCCGGATACGCCTGTGCCGCCACGTTGTCATAGGGTGAGTAGCCGAGCATGTAGTCGTAGTACGCCTTCTGGCGCGGATCGCCCCACTCGTCGTACTCGTTGGTGGTCAGGGGAATGCTCTCGTCCAGCATGGTGGTCACGATGTCCACGAAGGGCACCAGTGCGACGATGCCCCGGTAATCCTGCGGCGCAAGGTTGGCAATGGCACCCATCAGCAGACCGCCGGCGCTGCCGCCGCGCGCAAACACCCGCTGCGCATCGGCGTAGCCCTCCTTCACCAGATGCCGCGTGACGTCGATGAAATCGGTGAAGGTGTTGGCCTTGTGCAGCAGCCTGCCATCCTCGTACCACTGCCGGCCAAGCTCCTGGCCGCCGCGGATGTGCGCGATGGCATAGACGAAGCCGCGGTCGAGCAGCGACAGCACCGGGATCGAGAACCGCGGATCGGATGAAATGCCGTAGGCGCCATAGGCGTACTGCAGCAGTGGCGCGCTGCCATCCCGCGCGAATCGATCCCTGCGGTACACCAGCGACACCGGCACCCTGGTGCCATCGCGGGCGGTAGCCCACAGCAGTTCGGTGGCATAGTGATCCGGGCTGAAGTCACCCAGCACAGGGTCGCGTTTGAGCAGCGTCTTCACGCCGCTGCCCACGTCCAGGTCAAAGACCGATGCCGGCGTGGTCAGCGACGCATAGGTGTAGCGCACCAGCGGGGTGTCGAGCTCGGGGTTCTGTGCCAGCTGCAAGGCATGGGCGGGCTCCTCCGAGGCGATCAGGAACTCACCATCGCCCAGCCAGGGGCGGATGCGCACGTTCAGCAGGCCGCCGGAACGCTCCTCGACCGCAAGGAAATCGCGGAAGATCTCGAAGTCCTCGACGAAGGCGTCCCGGCGATGGGGCAGCAGGTCGCGCCAGCGCGAACGGTCCGCCAGGTCAGGCAGCCGCGCTTCGACGATGCGGAAGTTCTTGGCCTGCCAGTTGGTGCGCAGGATCCAGCGTCCGTCCAGATGCTCGGCCTGATACTCGTGGTCACGCTCCCGTGGCAGCAGCACACTGAAGTTCAGCTCCGGATCGTCGGCCCTGGCGACCTGGTACTCACTCGATACGGTGGACGAGGACACGATCAGCAGGTAGCGATCATCCTTGGTCCTGCCCACCCCGGTATAGAAGGCATCGTCGGTCTGCGCGTAGACCAGCGGGTCATCACCGGCAGCGCTGCCCAGCTGGTGCTTGCGCACCTTGTCGCCCAGCAGCGTAACCGGATCCTTCGAGATGTAGAGCAGCGTGCGGCTGTCGG
>DATKBK010000245.1:0-8653 GCA_035514045.1 Steroidobacteraceae bacterium
GGGCGTGAAATACACCAGGCTCCAGTCATCCAGCGGCGCGCCCAGATCAAGCCGGGTGCGCGGGGCTTCATCCGCAGAGGGCTCGTAGGTGCCCCACTGGTAAACGGTGCTGCCGTCGCCACCCACAAGGGCCACCCGGCCCTGGGCCAGGCCGGGATCGGAAGTGTCGGAGTCAGGAAGCTCGCCGACAATGTCAGCGAGCAGGCGCGTGCGGTCGCAGGCCGCGCCAACGACGTGCCCCGAGGCATTGCGCACCCAGTACACGATGTTGACGCCATTGCCCCAGTACCAGGTGTACCAGCCGCGGTTGGTCGTTTCGACTGCTGCCTCGGAGGATCCATAAAACGACTGCTTGTCGCGCCAGACCTGGCCCGAGCGTTCCAGGAACTCCTGTTCAGTGGCGGTGAGGGGACCGTCCGGAGGAGGGTGTACGCGGTTGCCCTCGGGATCGAGCACGAACAGCGAGTGGATCAGCGGGCTGGCGCGCACCAGCTCACGCAGCGCGGAGGGCTGGAACGTGTCGCGATCCAGCAGGCGCAGCAGTTCGGTTTCGCGCTTTTCGACCGCGCCGAGAATCACCGCGCGGATGTCGCGCAACCGGCCGTCGAGCGCATCGCGCAGCCGGTTCTCCGCCACTTCGCGTTCCTGCCCCGCGACCCGATAGCCCAGCCAGCCCAGCGCACCCAGCGGCAACAGCACGATCAGCGTCAGGATCAGAACCAGCTTCGGCTTCAAGACAGGCGCCTCGTTCCACGATCTTCGAGCGAGCTTACTGCGGATTGCCGTCGGTGGTGATCGCCTCTCTAGCTCACTGGTTGGTCTGCTGCCGTATCCGGGAGCCGGTGTCGTTGGTGTTGGCCTTGCGGGTTGCATTCCACTGCTCATCATCCAGCCCGGCGGCAGTGACTTCCTGTGATTCGCTGTAGCTCTGCAGCGTCGGTGACTCGTAGCGCCTGGCGTTCTCGGCGAGGAATGCCGCATTCTCCCGCAGCACCCGGCGTGCCTCCTCGACCCGGCCCTGGTCGCGCAGGTTGATCGCGAGCAGGTTCCTCTCCACCGCGATCTGCTCGATGGCCGACGCCATCACGCCGCGATGCGTGCTGGATTCCACCTGGCCCGGGTTGCCTGTGAACCGCGTGGTGGCAGTGCGCGTGATCCGGACCGGCGCCTTCGACGCCATGTTCACATACGACACCGCAACGTCGGCGACGTTGCGCTTCATGCCATCGCCTCCCGCGGGGATTTCGACCTCGAGCAGCACATACTTCTCCTGCTCGCCATACACCTGGTTCAGGTAGGCCGTCACCGTCTGCCCGGTGATATCCGCCTCGCGGCCCAGCACGCGCACCGGGCGGATGCCGGGCGGGCAGGTGATGCGCACCGTGACCTCCTGCGCCACCACCGACATCACGTCATCGAATTCGAAGCCGAACTTCGAGGCCAGATCCGTGCTGTTCTCGATGAAGTAGTTGTTGCCGTCGCTCTTGCGCGCGAGCGCGCTCATCAGGTCCTCGTTGTAGTCGAGGCCGAGGCCCAGTGTGGTGACCGAGATGCCCTCCTTGATCAGCGAAGCACCCAGGTTGCCCAGGTCCGCCGGAGAGCTCGGCCCTGAATTCGCCTGACCGTCCGACAGCAGGATGATGCGGTTCACCCGCTGGCGATCCAGGAACTTGCGGACTTCCGCCGCGCCCTTGCTCACCCCCGCGAACAGCGCCGTGTTGCCGCCCGCCGTCAGCCGCTCGATCGCGGCGCGGATCACGGCCCGGTCCGCCACCTTCGTGGCCGGCACCAGCACCTCCACTGTATGGTCGTACGCGATCACCGAGATAATATCGTCGGCAGCCAGCCGGTCGATCGAGGTGATCGCCGCGTCCTTGGCCCGGCGCAGCTTGTCACCGGACATCGAACCTGACTTGTCGAGCACGATCGCAAGGTTGACCGGCGAGCGCCGCTCCACCCCCTTGATGGGAAGCCCGGTCAGTCCCACGCGCACATAGTTGGTCTGCTTCTGGCCTGCGAGCAGCAGCGGCTTCGCCAGCGCCACCTCCACCTGCACCTGGTCCGCGGCCAGGGCGTTCAGTCCCGGGAGGAAGATGCCCAGCACTGCGCCAAGCAGCGTGTTGCGAAGCGATTGCCTGATCATTTGCTTGCCCCTTGCCGTTGCCACTGGGGACATTGAACGGCTTCACACCTGGGAGGTGGTCAGGGCACGGCAAGAAGGTTGTAAAAAAGCTGTCAGGCAGGCCAGCAGCAGCTCGACGCACACCGGCTCAGGCCTTCTTGCGCTTTTCCTCGAACTGCACGATTTGCGCGCCGCTGGTCACCTGGATCTCGCCCTCGATCACGGCGCCGTTGGCGATGGCCAACGACTTCGCCGTGATGGTGCCCTTGATGATGGCGCCGGAGCCCACCTCCACGGGACCACTGCATTCGATGCTGCCGGTGAGCTGGCCGGCGATCACCGCCGCGCTGGCCCGCACCTGGCCTTCCCAGTGCGCATCGCGCGCGATCTGCAGCGAGCCGCCGATGTCGCCATCGCCGCGCACCGTGCCGCTCAACAGTACCGATCCGGGGGCAATCACATCCCCGCGAAAGCTCACGCCGGTGCCGATGATGGTGGGAGAACCGTTGCCGCGGTCCACGAGTCGTCGATGGGGAGCAGTCTGGTCAGTCATTCGGGCAAGTGTGAGGTGGTCGTGCCCCGGGCTGCCGTGAAGCAAGCCGCCTTTCTTACATAGCCTGCCCGCACAACAGTCCACCGCCCGGTCCTGGCGCGGGGCTGCACTGCACAAGTGCGAGTACCGGTCGCTGGGGGCCCCCTATTCACCTGTTGCGGGGAAAATCAGCTTCGTGGGGCAGCCTGGGGCGGCTTCCGGCCGCCCAGGCGAGCCCGGTGGGTTGGCACGGGCCTTGCTTCTACAAGCCTGGGGCGAAGACAAGTCGCCCCTCGCGAAGTGCCATAACCCCCCCGTTGGTCTTCGCTTTCCTCAAGCGCCGCGGCGGTCTGACTTCCGCGGCGCTTTTTTTCCGCCCAGCGCCTTCGTGCCCGGGGGAAATTACTCGCAGAGGCTCTCGAGCATGCCCTGCGCCACGGGGGACAGGCGCTTGCGGGCCAGCTCCCGGGCTTTGGGGACATCCAGGATGTGCTCCAGGGGACCGGAAACCATCATGCCGCGAACGGCCGGGTGCCGGGCCGACAGCCGAGCCATCTTGTTGAGCACGGTGAAGCCGCGGTTGATCTTGTGGCGGGGAGTGCGGTTCTGCTCGATCGAGCGGGCCAGGTATTGGCCAAACCGGCTGTAGAGGAAGTAGTCGTCGTTGCCCACCTGAAAACGGGCTTCGGCGAAAAAGTCGGGAAAATTCTTCTCGAGATACTGAGTGACACTCAGCAAGCGGTGTCCAGGTTCGATGCTCCGGGACGCTTTGCGGGGTTTGATCATCTAAGTCGCCACACCTCCAAGGGGTCCTGACAACCATTTCTGGGCGTCACGGGCGGCACCACACCCCGCAACGCGCGCGGAAAGGTAGGGCTAATGGCTGCGGAATGCAAGAGCTTGTACGGCCTTGCTATTTTGAGGTGTGACGCAAGTGGGTATGATTGCCTGCCAAGGTCCCCCCGTGAGCGGCATCGTTCGCTCCTCGCGCCGCCAGGCGCGGCCAGGTTCCCTTGGCGCAAGAATGAAACAGAAAGTCGCTGTGGCGAGCCTCCCGCGCCCGGCGCTTCGAAGGGCGTCGCCCATGCCATGGATCTGCGGGAAGTATTGAGGACAAGCCGGATGAGCAGTGAACAGCAGGGCCTGTACCGCGAAGCCTTCGAGAAGGACAGCTGCGGTTTTGGCCTGATCGCCAACCTCGATGACCAGGCCAGCCACTGGCTGGTGCAGACGGCGATTACCTCGCTGGGCCGGCTGACGCACCGTGGCGCCGTCGCTGCCGACGGCAAGACCGGCGACGGCTGTGGCCTGCTGCTGAAGAAGCCCGAGAAGTTCCTGCGCGCGGTGGCCAGGGATGCCGGTATCAAGCTGGTGCCGCTGTTCGCGGCCGGCAACGTGTTCCTGTCCACCGATGCGGCGGTGGCTGCCGCCAGCCGCGCCGAGCTCGAACTGCAGCTGGCCCGCGAGGGTCTGCTGCTTGCCGGCTGGCGCGAGCTGCCGGTCGATCCGCGCGCCTGCGGTGAAGAGGCCCTGAAGACGCTGCCGGCGATCTGGCAGCTGTTCGTCAATGCGCCGGCCGACATGGACGAGGCCGCCTTCAACCGCAAGCTCTTCATGGCGCGACGGCGAGCGGAGAAGGCGCGCGAGGAGGCAGACGCGGCGTTCTACCTGCCGAGCCTGTCAGCCAGCACCATCGTCTACAAGGGCATGGTGATGCCCGCGCACCTGGCCGAGTTCTTCCCTGACCTGGCCGACCCGCGCGTCGAGGCCTCGGTGGTGGTGTTCCACCAGCGCTTCTCCACCAACACGCTGCCGCAGTGGCGGCTGGCACATCCCTTCCGCTACCTGGCCCACAACGGCGAGATCAACACCATCGAGGCCAACCGCAGCTGGACGGTGGCGCGTGGTCCGGTGCTGAAGACCCCGCTGCTGCCCGATCTGAAGGATGTGCTGCCGCTGGTGTCGCTGCAGGGCTCGGACTCGCAGAGCCTCGACAACATGCTCGAGGTGTACCTGATGGGCGGCCTCGACCCCCTGCACGCGATGCGCCTGCTGATGCCGCCCGCCTGGCAGAGCGTTGACGGCATCGATCCGGACCTGAAGGCTTTCTACGAGTTCTACTCGCCGCACCTGGAGCCCTGGGATGGCCCAGCCGGTGTGGTGCTGGCCGATGGCCGCTACGCATGCTGCGCGCTGGACCGCAACGGCCTGCGCCCGGCGCGGTTCGTGATCACCCGCAACCGGCACCTGACCATCGCCTCCGAGATCGGGGTGTGGGATTACGCACCCGAAGACGTGGTGCGCAAGGGCCGCATGGGCCCCGGCCAGATGCTGGCGCTGGACCTTTCCAATGGCGTGCTGCTCGAGAACGAGGACATCAATCAACTGCTCAAGTCGCGCCATCCCTACAAGGCGTGGCTGAAGAAGGGTGTGAAGTACCTCGAATCCGATCTCATCGATCCGTCGCTGGCGGCCGAGCCCATGGACCGGCGCACGCTGTCGGTGTATCGGAAAATGTTCAACATCACCGCCGAGGAGCGCGAGGAAGTGATCCGCGTGCTGGCGCGCGATGAGAGCGAGGCGGTGGGCTCGATGGGCGATGACACGCCCATGCCGGTGCTCTCGCAGCACACCCGCAGCCTTTACGATTTCTTCCGCCAGCAGTTCGCGCAGGTGACCAACCCGCCGATCGATCCGCTGCGCGAGACCATCGTGATGTCGCTGCAGACCGAGATCGGGCAGGAATGCAATGTGTTCCAGCCGCAGGCGGCCCACGCCAGGCAGGTAGTGCTCAACTCGCCGGTGCTCTCGCAGCGCAAGCTGCGCCAGTTGCTGGCGATGTCCGAGCAGGGCCTGGCGAACACCCGCATCGACCTGCAGTACGACCCGGCCGAAGGGCTCGAGGTCGCGGTGCAGCGGCTCTGCCGCGAGGCCGAGGCCGCGGTGCGCGACGGCAGCGGATTGATCCTGCTCTCCGACCGCTACCTGGTGCGCGGCAAGATCCCGATGCAGGCACTGCTGGCCACCGGCGCGGTGCATCACCACCTGGTGAAGCTGGGGCTGCGCTGTCGCTGCAACCTGCTGGTGGAAACCGGCACTGCGCGCGATCCGCATCATTTCGCCTGCCTGATCGGCTATGGCGCCACCGCTGTCTATCCCTACATGGCGTACCAGACCCTGTACGACATGATGAAGAAGGGCCAGGTGGCGATGGAGACCGGCGATCGCATCGAACTGGGTCGTCGCTACCGCAAGGCCATCAGCAAGGGACTGCTCAAGATCATCTCGAAGATGGGCATCTCGACCATTGCCAGCTATCGCAGCGGCCAGTTGTTCGAGATCATCGGCCTGGGCCCCGACGTGGTGGACCTTTGCTTCACGGGCACGCCCAGCCGCATCAAGGGCGCCAACTTCGCCGACCTGCAGTCGGACCAGGAGCGGCTGGCAAAGCGCGCCTGGAACGACATGCTCAACGTCGAGCACGGCGGCCTGCTCAAGTATGTGCATGGCGGCGAGTACCACATGTACAACCCGGACGTGGTGGCGATGCTGCAGGCGGCGGTCAACACCGGCGACTATGGGCAGTACCAGCGATTCGCGGCAATGGTCAACGACCGGCCGGTTTCCACGCTGCGCGACCTGCTGAAGCTGGGCTCGGCGCAGCCGCCGATTCCGGTGGAAGAGGTTGAATCCGAACAGGCCATCCTGGCGCGCTTCGATTCGGCGGGCATGTCGCTGGGCGCGTTGTCGCCCGAGGCGCATGAGGCGCTGGCCATCGCGATGAACCGGCTGGGCGCACGCTCCAACTCCGGTGAGGGGGGCGAGGACCCGGTGCGCTATGGCACCGAGAAGAACTCCAAGATCAAGCAGATTGCCTCGGGCCGCTTCGGTGTGACGCCGGAATACCTGGTGAACGCCGAGGTGCTGCAGATCAAGGTGGCGCAGGGCGCCAAGCCCGGCGAGGGCGGCCAGCTGCCCGGCGACAAGGTCAACGAAATGATCGCGCGGCTGCGTTTCGCGCGGCCCGGCGTCGGCCTGATCTCGCCGCCCCCACACCACGACATCTATTCGATCGAGGATCTGGCGCAGCTGATCTTCGACCTGAAGCAGGTGAACCCGGCGGCGCTGGTGTCGGTGAAGCTGGTGGCCGAGCCCGGTGTCGGCACGATCGCCGCGGGCGTTGCCAAGGCCTATGCCGATCTCATCACCATTTCCGGCCATGATGGCGGCACGGGCGCGAGCCCACTGACCTCGATCAAGTATGCGGGTTCGCCCTTCGAGCTGGGCCTGGCGGAGACGCACCAGACCCTGCGCCGCAACGACATGCGCCACAAGGTGCGCGTGCAGGCCGACGGCGGCCTGAAGACCGGCCTCGACGTGGTGAAGGCTGCCGCGCTGGGCGCCGAGAGCTTCGGCTTCGGCACTGCGCCAATGGTGGCGCTGGGCTGCAAGTACCTGCGCATCTGCCACCTGAACAACTGCGCCACCGGCGTGGCCACCCAGCATGATGTGCTGCGCCAGAAGTATTTCATCGGCCTGCCGGAGATGGTGATCAACTATTTCCGCTTCGTGGCGCGCGAGACGCGCGAGATCCTGGCCTCGCTGGGCGTGCGCAGCATGGCGGAGCTGATCGGCCACACCGGGTATCTGTCGATGGCCGAGGGACAGACCGACCGGCAGCGCCGGCTCGATCTGTCGCCACTATTGAGCACCAGCGGCATTGCGCCGGACGCCCCGCAGTTCTGCACCGAGCCGCGCAATCCGCCCTTCGACCAGGGCCTGCTGGCAGAGCAGATGGTGACCGACATGCGCGAGGCCATCGCAGGTGGCAGCGGCGGCCAGTGGCAGTACGGAGTGAAGAACTTCAACCGCTCGATCGGCGCGCGGATTTCGGGCGAGATCGCCCGTCGCTGGGGCAACTACGGCATGCAGGGTTCGCCGGTCACGGTCAACCTGACCGGTTCGGCTGGCCAGAGCTTTGGGGTGTGGAATGCCGGCGGCCTGCACATGATCCTGGAAGGCGATGCCAACGATTACGTTGGCAAGGGCATGGCCGCAGGCAAGCTGGTGCTCAAGCCGCATCGCGACGCCGAGTTCGTCGCCCGGGACACCGTGATCATGGGCAACACCTGCCTGTACGGCGCCACCGGCGGCGAGCTGTTTGCGGCCGGCCAGGTCGGCGAGCGCTTTGCGGTGCGCAACTCCGGCGCGGTCGCCGTGGTGGAGGGGGCCGGGGATCACTGCTGCGAATACATGACTGGCGGTGTGGTGTGCGTGCTGGGCCCCACCGGCTACAACTTCGGCGCCGGATTTACCGGCGGCTTTGCCTACGTGCTCGACCTGGACCGCAGCTTCGTCGACCGCTACAACCACGAGCTGATCGACATCCACCGCATCAACGTGGAGGCGATGCAGACTCAGGTGCAGCACCTGGAGCATCTGATCGAGCGGCACGTGGCCGAGACCGGCAGCGCCTGGGGCGAGGAGATCCTGCGCGATTTTCGCACCTATGTGAGCCGCTTCTGGCTGGTGAAGCCGAAGGCAGCGTCGATTGAATCGCTGATCGAGAATCTGAGCAGGGCGGCGTGACGTAATGGCTGGCAAGGTCGACAAGAATCTGCAGTTCCTCGAAGTTCCCCGGCACGATCCGGAGAAGCTGCCCATCGAGGTGCGCAAGAGCGAGTTTCGCGAGATCTACACCCAGTACGAGCCGGCTGGCGCCGGCCAGCAGGCCGGGCGCTGCCTCGCCTGCGGCAACCCGTTCTGCGAGTGGAAGTGCCCGGTGCACAACTACATCCCGAACTGGCTGAAGCTGATCAATGAGGGCAAGTTGTTCGAAGCGGCGGAGATGTCGCACCAGACCAATTCACTGCCCGAGATGTGCGGCCGCATCTGCCCGCAGGACCGGCTGTGCGAGGGCGCCTGCACGCTCAATGACGGCCTCGGCGCGGTGACCATCGGTGCGATCGAGAAATACATCTCCGACGAGGCCTTCAAGG
>DATKBK010000246.1:0-12419 GCA_035514045.1 Steroidobacteraceae bacterium
ACGGAACCGGGTCCGCTCGGCCAGAACCTCCGCTTCCAGGATTTTCCCGCCGTCCACATGATGACCCTGGCCAATCTGGCCAAGGCCAGCGTGAGCAGGGTCTGCCTTGAACCTGCGGGCCTGTCCGTACCGGAGTGGCGCCTGCTGACCACCGTGGTGGGCGGTACACCAGTGCCCTTCGCCCACATCGCCGCGCTCACCCTGATGGACAAGGGCCAGATCAGCCGCACGCTGCGCACCGCGCAGAGCAAGGGACTGGTGGCCTCCGAAGTGGTGCCGCTGGAGCGTCGCCCGCAGGATGACGGCGTGTCGTCGATCGGCCGCGTGATGGTGCGCATCACCGAATTCGGCCGCCGGGTCTACGAGAAAGTCATGCCGGAGGCGCAGCTTGCCCAGCTGCGGCTGATAGAACTGATGACGCCGGACGAGCGGCGCACGTTCGTGGACCTGGCGCGACGCTTCCATGAACAGCTGACCGCGGAGCTGCAGGAACGGTCATAACGACCGGAAGCGCCTTTCGGCGCTGGCTTGCTGGCGCGATTGCTCTAGAATGCGCCCCTTCCCCGGGGGTGGGCCTTCCCTCTCCGCGGCATCCACAGCGAGGAGTTTCCAGCACTTGAGCCAGCCCATCAGCGTCGCCGTCGAGGACGGCATTGCCGTCATTACGGTCGACAACCCGCCGGTCAACGCCATTTCCGCCGCCATGCGCCGCGGACTGCGCCAGATCACCCGCCAGCTTGCCACTGACCCTGGCGTGAAGGCCGTGGCGGCGTACGGCGCAGGCCGAACCTTCATCGCCGGCGCCGATATCAGCGAATTCGCCGGCACGATGGCGCCGCCGCTGTTGCGCGACGTGCTGGCCGAGTTCGAGCAGCTGCCGCAGCCAGTGGTGGTGGCGCTGCACGGCACCGCGCTGGGCGGCGGCGTGGAGCTGGCATTGGCCGGCCACTATCGCATTGCCCAGCTGGGCGCGAAGCTGGGCTTTCCCGAGGTGACGCTTGGTGTGGTGCCGGGCGCCGTGGGCACGCAGCGCCTGCCGCGCCTGATCGGCGCCGCCAGGGCATTGAAGATGTTCTTCGATGGCCGTCCGGTGAGCGCCACCGAAGCAAAGGAACTGGGACTGGTTGACGATATCTTCGAGGGTGACCCGCGTGCCGCCGCCGTTGCCTACGCCAGGCAGTTGGTCGCCGCGGGCAAGGGCCCGCGCCGCGTGTGCGACCTGGCGGTTACACCGCTGAGCGAGGCAGAGATCACCGCCTTCCGTGCGCAGGCCGCAAAGCAGCATCGCGGCATGATCACGCCCGAGCTCGACATCGCCGCGGTGCGCGCCTCCTGGGAGCTGCCATTCGAGAGCGGTCAGGCGGTAGAAGCCGCGCTGAGCGATGGCTCACTGGGCACGCCGGAGTCCAAGGCCCTGCGGCACCTGTTCTTCGCCGAACGCCGTGTGGCTGATGTGCCCGGCATGTCCGCTGCCGACAAGCCGCGCGAGATCGCCAGCTGCGGTGTGATCGGCTCGGGCACGATGGGCGGTGGCATTGCCATGGCCTTCGCGAATGCGGATATCGCCGTCAGGCTGCTGGATGTGGACCAGACTTCGCTGGATCGCGGCCTTGCGACCATCCGCAAGAAGTACGAGGTCAGCGTCAAGCGGGGCAAGATGACCCCGGCCGAAGTCGAGCAGCGCATGGGCCTGATCACGGCCACCACGAAATACGAAGACTTCGCCGCGGTCGACCTCGCCATCGAGGCCGTGTTCGAGGACATGGCGCTCAAGAAGAAGATCTTTGCCGAACTTGACCGGGTGATGAAGCCGGCCGCCATCCTCGCCACCAATACCTCCACACTGGACATCAACCAGATCGGCGCCGCGACAAAGCGGCCGGGCGATGTGGTGGGCCTGCATTTCTTCAGCCCGGCCAACGTGATGCGGCTGCTGGAAATCGTGCGCACTGACCGCACCACGAATGACGTGCTGGCGACAGCGTTCGCGCTGGCGAAGAAGCTGCGCAAGGTTGGTGTGCTGTCAAAGGTCAGCTACGGCTTCATCGGCAATCGGATGATGGACCCTTATGCCCGCGAGGCCGAACGGCTGGCGCTGGAGGGCGCCGATCCGGCCGAGGTGGACTCCGCGCTGGAAGAGTTCGGCATGGCCATGGGCATCCTGGCAGTGTTCGACATGGCAGGTGTGGACGTCGGCGTGAAGGCGCGCCGCGCCAACCCTGATCAGGTGCCCGCCGATGACCCCACTTTCTATCGCGCTTCCCAGGTGCTGTTTGACCAGGGCTGGCTGGGCCAGAAGTCGGGCCAGGGCTACTACCGCTACGAAGCCGGTTCGCGCGAGCGGCTGCGGCACGACGACGCGTTGAAGCTGCTGGCGGAGGAAGGCCGCAAGCTCGGCGTGGCGCGTGACACGCCATTCTCGCGCGAGGAAATCGTCGAGCGTTGCCTCTACGCGATGATCAACGAGGGCGCGAAGTTGCTGCAGGAGGGTGTCGCTCTGCGGCCGGGCGACATTGACGTGGTCTACACCGCGGGCTATGGCTTTCCGCGCCGGCGCGGTGGTCCCATGTTCTTTGCCGACCAGATTGGACTGGATACGGTGCTGGCAGGTCTGAAGAAATATGCGGCCAGCGGGAATGCGCGCGACTGGCAGCCGGCAGCGCTGCTGAGTCAGCTGGCTGGTTCCGGCAGCACCTTTGCCGCCTGGGCCGAAGCGGCGGGCGCCTAGCGCCTGCCTGCTATCGTACCCGCGCGGCCGTGACGATCAGTCGCGGCGCCGCGTGCCGGTCGATCCACAGAAAGGCGTGCTGGCCGTAGCGGCCGGCAAGCTCGTGTGCGGCTGGCAGCGCAAGGTTCAGCACCAGCACGCTCTCCTCGGTCCAGTCTTCGCCGCCTTCACGCCTGCGGTCAGACAGGTTGGTGCCCGGCAGGCACCGAAACCCTCCGCCTGCAAGATCTTGCAGCAGCGCCTGCTGGCGCAATGCATTCTCTGACCGGGGTTGCTGTTGGCTGCCGGGGTTCCACGCCGAGAGCACGGCGGCGCAGTCCACTCCGGCCGCTTGCAACAGCCTGGCCAGTTGCGCGTCGTGCTGATCGATGCGCAACCTCAATGTTCTGCCTGGCGCCGCGACGCGATAGGTGGTCGTGCGATAGGCCGTCAGCAAGTGCTGGTCGGGCAATTGCGGCGGGTCAGGCATCATTTTGACAGCGCGGCTGCCTGCTGTGCGAGGCGGCGGATTGCCGCCCAGTCGCCGGCCTTGATCAAGTCGGGCGGCGACACCCATGAGCCGCCCACACACAGCACATTGGGCAGTGCGAGGTACTGCGCCGCGTTGTCCAGCTGGATGCCGCCGGTGGGGCAGAAAGCCATGTCGGGAAACACCGCGTGCAGCGCCTTGAGCATGGCGACGCCACCGGCCGACTGGGCGGGGAACAGCTTGCAGCAGCCGAATCCGAGCGCTCGCGCCTGCATCAGTTCCGTGGGGGTCATGACACCAGGCAGGAAAGGCCAGTCGAATTCGCGGCTGGCCGCTGCCAGTTGCGGCGTCAGTCCGGGCGCCACGCCAAATTGCGCGCCGGCGTTGCGGGCGGCCGCGAACTGCTCGGAATTGGACAGCGTGCCAACACCCACGATGGCATCAGGCACGGCGCGGCGCATGGCCTCGATCGCCGCCAGGGCAACAGGGGTGCGCAGTGTGACTTCCAGTACCGGCAAGCCGCCCGTCACCAGCGCTTCTGCCAACGGCACCGCATCCTCAAGCTCGTGCACCACGATCACGGGCACCACCGGCGCCCGTCGCAGGATGTCGATCAGCGCCGCCTTCATGAATTGCAGATCCTTGCGCCGGATTCGGCGTCAGTGGCGTGAGCACGGAACGCGGTGAACAGCTCGCGCCCGCTGCCATGCGTGGCATGTGGCGCGTGCAGGGCCGCGTCGCGGGATGCAAATTCGCTGTGTTCCACCAACGCCTCAAGGGTGCCGGTCAGGGCATCCAGTCGAATCACATCGCCGTCGCGCACCCGCGCCAGCGGTCCCTGGCAGAGGCATTCAGGGCTCACGTGTATGGCCGCCGGCACCGTGCCGGAGGCGCCGGACATGCGGCCATCGGTAACCAGCGCCACCTGATGGCCCTGGCCCTGCAGCACGGACAGGGCCGGCGTGAGCTTGTGCAGTTCGGGCATGCCATTGGCGCGTGGCCCCTGTTCGCGCAGTACCACCACCACGTCGCGCGCCAGCCTGCCGTCCTTGAAGGCCTCGAGTACCTGCTGCTGGGTGGTGAACACCTGCGCCGGCGCCTCGACCATCCGGTGCTCGGGCCGAACGGCCGATACCTTGATGATGGCGCGCCCCAGGTTGCCGCGCAGCAGCTTGAGGCCGCCGTCGATGCTGAACGGATCAGAGGCACCGCGCAGCACCTCCGGGTCGCCACTGTGCGCAGGCGCATCGCGCCAGGCCAGGCCCTTCTCGCCCAGCCACGGTTCGCGCGCATGGCTCGCCAGTCCGTTGCCCGCCACCGTGGCGACGTTCTCGTGCAGCAATCCCGCGGCCAGCAGCTCTCGAACAAGGAACCCCATGCCGCCGGCGGCGTGGAAGTGATTGACGTCCGACTTGCCGTTCGGATAGATGCGCGCCAGCAGCGGAACCACTGCCGACAGTTCGCTGAAATCGTCCCAGTTGATCAGGATGCCCGCGGCGTAGGCCATGGCGACCAGGTGGATGGTGTGATTGGTCGACCCGCCGGTGGCCAGCAGGCCGACAATGCCGTTCACCACGCAGCGCTCGTCGATCATCTGCGCCATCGTGAGCGTGCCGCCCGCCGGTGCGCTCAGGGCGGCTGCACGCCGCGTGGCCTCGATGGTCAGCGCATCGCGCAGCGGTGTATTGGGCGCCACGAAGGCGGCGCCAGGAAGGTGCAGGCCCATGACCTCCATCAGCATCTGGTTGGTATTGGCGGTGCCATAGAAAGTACAGGTGCCCACGTCGTGATAGCTGGCGGACTCCGCGGCCAGCAGTTCATCGCGCGTGGCCTTGCCCTGCGCGTAGAGGTTGCGCACCCGGGATTTCTCGGGATTGGACAGGCCGGAGGACATGGGTCCACTGGGGACGAACAGCACCGGCAGGTGGCCGAAAGCGGCGGCGCCGATGAACAGGCCCGGCACGATCTTGTCGCAGATGCCCAGCATCAGTGCGCCGTCGAACATGTTGTGCGACAGCGCCACTGCCGTGGCCATTGCAATGGCGTCGCGACTGAACAGCGACAGCTCCATTGAATCGGTGCCCTGGGTCACGCCGTCGCACATGGCGGGCACCCCGCCGGCAAACTGCGCCACGGCGCCGGCAGCGCGGGCCGCGGCGCGGATCAATGGCGGGTAGCGCTCATAGGGCTGGTGCGCCGAGAGCATGTCATTGTAGGCCGAGACGATGGCCAGATTGGGCCAGGGCTCGCTGCGCAAGGCGGGCTTGTCCGGCCCGGCCGCCGCAAAGCCGTGGGCGAGATTGGCACAGCCGTGGCGCGCCCGGGCGGTACCGGCATGCCGCGCCTCCTGCATGCGCGCAAGATAGCCGGCACGTGAATCCTGACTGCGCTCGATAATGCGTTGGGTGACGGCCACAACGGTTGGATGCGCAGTCACCGGGAAAACGCTCATGGATCAGATACTGTGCGAGCGCGCTGCGGTTGTCCATGCTGGCATCTCAGGCGGAGAATGACCTGATGGAAACATTGCAAGACTTCGATCTGATCCTGTTTGGCGGCACTGGCGATCTGGCGATGCGCAAGCTTCTGCCGGCGCTCTATCGGCGATTCCTCGCGGGACAGTTTCCGCCCGCAGCGCGGGTCGTCGGCGTGGCGCGTGGCGGGCTCACGCGCGAGGCCTATCAGGCTGAGGTCGAGCAACGCTGCCGCGAACATGCCGCCGAATGGTTCGACGCTGAGCGCTGGGCTGGCTTCGCATCGCGGCTGCACTACCTGGCCGTGGATGCATCGCGCCCGGATACCTTCGGCGCGCTGGCAGAATTTCTGCGCGGCCGTGAGTCCGCGGTGCGGATATTCTTTCTGTCCACCTCGCCGACATTGTTCGCCGCGACCTGCGATGCCATCGGTGCGGCGGGGCTTGCCACGCCCCTGTCGCGGGTGGTGCTGGAAAAACCCCTGGGCCAGGACCAGGATTCGGCCTCGAAGATCAATGAACACGTCGGGGCGATCTTCAGCGAGCCGCAGATCTTCCGCATCGACCACTACCTGGGCAAAGAGGCGGTGCAGAACCTGCTGGCGCTTCGCTTCGGCAACATGCTGTTCGAGCCGCTGTGGCGACGCGGCCGCATCCGCCACGTCCAGATCACGGTGGCCGAGACTCTGGGCGTGGAGTCGCGCGGCCCGTTCTATGACCAGACTGGCGCCATGCGCGACATGGTGCAGAACCACCTGCTGCAGCTGCTGTGCATCATCGCGATGGAGCCGCCGGCCACCAGTCATGCCGATGCAATGCGCGACGAGAAGCTCAAGGTGTTGCGCGCGCTGCGTCCCATCGCCGGTGCCGATGTGCTGACCAAGACGGTGCGGGGCCAGTACAAGGCCGGCGCTGCCGCCGGCAAGGCGGTGCCGGGCTACCTGGAAGAGAAGGGGGTGCCGCCCACTTCCACCACCGAGACATTTGTCGCGCTGAAGGCGGAGATCGACACCTGGCGCTGGGCTGGCGTGCCGTTCTATCTGCGCACCGGCAAGCGCCTGCAGGACAAGCTCAGCGAGATCGTGATCACCTTCGAGGATGTGCCGCATTCCATCTTCGAGTCCGAAGCGCAGGGCCGCTTTCCCAATCGGCTGACCATCGCGCTGCAGCCGCGCGATGCCATCACGCTCACCGTGCTCGCCAAGAGTCCCGGCGAGACCATGCTGCTCAAGCCGGTCAACCTGTCGCTGGACATGGTAGAGAGTTTCAAGGTGCGGCAACTGGATGCCTATGAGCGACTGCTCACCGACATCATCAAGGGCAATCTGACATTGTTCATGCGGCGCGACGAACTGGATGCTGCCTGGCGCTGGATCGATCCGATCCGGCAGGGCTGGCAGCAGCACGACCGCGCGCCCAAGTTGTATACGGCCGGCAGCTGGGGGCCGGCGGCAGCGACTTCGCTGATCAGCCGCGACGGCTTCGAGTGGAGTGGCGAGGCGTGATCCTGTCCCGGTTCGATGACGCCGCCACTGCCGCGGCCGCACTGGCGGAGCAGGTGATTGGAGCGCTGCAGCAGGGGCTGGCGGCGCGCGGCGCTGGCAGTCTGGTGCTGGCCGGCGGGCGGACACCGCTGCCGCTTTTCCATGCACTGCGGGACGCGGCGCTGGACTGGTCGCGGGTGGGAATCACGCTCACTGATGAGCGCTGGGTGGACGAGAGCGATGCGGCCAGCAACGCGGCATTGCTGCGCTCCGCGCTGCTCGGTGGCCGTGCCGCCGACGCCAGGTTCATTCCGCTGCATGACGGTTCGCCCGGCGCTGCCGGCGCGGCTGGCGCTGCCTGGCAGCGATTGCAGGCGTTGCCACGACCCTTCGACGCCGTGGTGCTGGGCATGGGTGAGGACGGACACTTCGCTTCCCTGTTCCCGGGCAACGCAGGACTGTCCGCTGCGCTTGACCCAAAGTCAGAGCCGGCCTGTGTGGCCATGCAGGCGCCAGCCGCACCTGCCGAACGCCTGTCGCTGAATCTGGCGGCCCTGGCCCAGACGCGGCGGCTGTTCCTGCTGGTCAGCGGCGAGCTCAAGCACGAACTGCTGCTGCGCGCCACGCGCGGCGGGACCGGACCCGAATTGCCGGTGTCGGCGCTGCTGGCGCTGCGGCAGCCGTTGCCAGAAGTGTTCTGGTCGCGCTAGAAAGTGCCGCTTATGGCCAGCCGGTAGGTGGAGTGGTAGGTCAGGTAGCTGTCTCGCGAGTACTCCACCGGCCCATTGCGCCGGTCCACGTAGGACACGAACTGTCGGCGATCCTTGCTGTTGAACAGGTTGGAGATGGTGACGCGCACCTTGAGGCTCCAGACGTCCTTGTGCTCGAGAAAGATCGCCCCGGAGGGCCGCGAGTCGTAGGACACTTCCTCCGAATCGAGCCGCCAGGAGTAGTTCTTGCTCTGTTTCTCGGCGGACAGGCCCCAGGTCCACATCGTGCCCGGAAGGTCATGGCGGAAATCCACGTTCCAGTAGGAGCGGTTGCCGCCCAGCTCGCGGTAGGTGCCGAACAGCGGATCGCGCACTCGCGTGTCGCGCACGGTCACGAAGGCATCGAGCTTGCCGCCGGGAATACCCACTGCGTCCAGCAGCAGGCCGGCATCCAGTGAAGCCTGCAAGCGTCGTGCGCTGGGCAGGTTGCCGGGCGCCTCTGCGGTCGGGCTGATGGGCACCTGGTCGACATGGTCGCCGATGCGCTCGGCCTCCAGGTCCAGCGTTACCTTGCCGTGCGCGCCGAGACTGCGCACCGTCTCGAACTGCGCGACCCAGCTCTGCGGCGGCACCAGCGCGGGATTGGCGCCGTCTGAGTTGTCGTTGTTGACGTCGACCGAGACCAGGAAGTCGAAGAAGTTCAGTTGGCCCACCTTGCGCTGCAGCCTCAGGTTCATCTCCCAGGGGGATGCCGGGTTCCAGGCCAGCGACACCGAGCCCTTGGGCCGCCAGAAGCTGCGCGTCTGGCCGTTTTCGCCGTCCTGGTGCAGCCGGCTGAACTCACCGCCACCGCTGATCTGCAGCGACCAGCCAGCAGACAGCGGCCGGCTGAAACTCAGGATGCTCTCGCCACGCAGCTCCTCCACGCGCGAGGTGGCGCCGGGCAGATCCTCGGGCTGGTACTCGCCTTTCGTATCGAGCATGGCCAGGGCGCCGGTGGCGTCGACGAAATTGTGGACTGATTCGGCGGACAGGTTCCAGTCCGAATCCAGCGCCCTCCAGCGGTACTCGGCCCGGCCCACGCGCTCGCCCTCGGTCGAGTCGCGCGTGAAGCGCGTGCCGGTGGGCACCGTCTGGCCTTCCTTCAGGCGGGTCAGCTCATTGCTATTCGGGCCGGCGCGCTCGAAGAAGAAACCGACCAGCTTGAGCCTGCCCGTGCCCAGCGAAAATTCATAGTCGGCGCCGATCTCGGAACGCCATTTGCGGTTGCTGCCACGGCTGATCTCGGTGGTCAGAGGATCGCCAGGGAGCTGGTAGGTAGTGGGGACGTAGCGGCGGAAGTGCTCGCGCTGCAGGCTCGCGTTGAGATTCCAGATCGATCCGGCTGCGGTCTTGCGGTTGAAAGAACCGGACAGCCGCGGAGAGTCGTTGGCGACGCGCGATGACTGCGTGCGCCAGAACGAAATGCCATCCGCTGGCCGCACTTCGGTCTGCCCGCCCCAGCCGCCACCGCGGAAGCCGTCCCAGCGCAATCCCAGCGTGTAGTCGCCAATGTTTGCCTTGCCTGAGACATTCACTTCGCCCGCCGACCAATGGGCTGGAATGCGCTCGCGGAACTGCGGCCGCCAGGCGAAATTGCCCTGCACGCCGCCGTGCTCTGTGAGCACATTCAGGACCTGGCCCGACAGGCCGCTGATATCGAGCATTGCCCCGTCGAGGATCTCCAGCCGCAGCACCGCGGAGACCGGAATGCGCCGCAGCACGCCCATGGCGTCGTTGCCCTTGCCGGTGATGCGCTGGCCGTTGATCAGCACGTTCTGCGTCGCCTCTCCCAGTCCACGCTCGTTGCTGACACTGGTGACCGAGAAGCCAGGGATCTGCCCCACGAGGTCGGCGGCCGTCTGCGGCGCGAAGCGGGCGAACTGCCCGACGGTATAGATGCGCCTGCCGTCCTCGATCACGGGAACCATGCCGGCGGGCTGGCCAGCCTGCGCATCCGGGCCGGATTGCGCCATCAACGTGGGGGCTGCCAGCAACAGCAAGGCCCCCAGGACCGGCTGGGCTAGATTGGCGAACCTGCAGACAGACACTATATGGCACAGCCCCCTGAAGCTGGCGCCTGGCGATCGGCGCCGCCCGGGGAAAACTTCCCGGACGGCGCGGATTGGTGGAGGCGGCGGGAATCGCACCCGCGTCCGCAAGTCCTACATTTCAGAATCTACGTACGTAGCTGTCTCTTTGTTTTCTCGCCTCACGCTACCCGAGCAGCAGGGAAGACGCTCAGCCAGCTGACGGTGTCTCTTAACCATGCACCCCGTAGCACGGTGCAAGGCGATCCTGTGAGCGCGTCCCCCGGTTCCGTGGCACAGGCACCAGCGGGTCGGAGGTTAAGCGGGATTAAGCCGCTAGAGCGTAGTTGTCGTCGTTGGCAACTAGAGTTTGCACAAGAGTTTAACGAGGACCCATGCACCTCGGTACGCCCCTGAAGTTTCGTAACCCACGTCGAGACTGGTCGCCCCCGTGAACCGAAAATTCAAAGAACAGCGCAAGTATACCCCAAAGGGCTGACCCGGCCTGGCGCTACGGCGCAAGGCCGCCTGTGAAGGCCCTGGCGCTCATCCCGGCGTAGTCGACGCCCGTGTTGAGGCAGACGCTGCAGCGCGGGTGGTCCGGGATTACCGCCGTGGCCAGTGCCTCACCCAGCGCGTCGCCGGTGTCGAAGCGCGGCTGATCGTCGGTAAGCGGGCAGGCGTGCAAGCGCAGGTCGCCGTCGCGCATCACGAGCATCCGCCCCCGCGCACACGCGGGCTGGATGGCAGGCGCGTGCGGCGATTCCGGCAGGGCGTGGGTCGTTCCATCCAGCCGGTCCGAATCGCCCAGCGCGGCCAGGTCGGGCAGTGCCACCACCGGCAGGTCCTCCGGCAGGCGATGTTTGCGCAGCAGCTGACGGAATCGGGTGGCGACGCCTTGCGCATCCTCGCCCGCCGTGATCTGGCGGGTTATGCCGACCGCAAATCCGGCTGCATGCAGCACCCGCAATCCTTCCAGCGCCTTGCGGAAGTTCTTCAGGCCGCGGCCGGCATCGTGCCGGGCTTCCTCCGGATAGTCGATGCTCACGCGAAAGGTGAGCCGATGTGGCGCAGTGTGCAGCTGCGCCAGCTGGTGCGCGCGGCGGATGAAGGGTGCGGTGCCGTTGGTCAGGACCAGCGCCGGCGCCAACTGCAGCGCGCACAGCAGAATGTCCTGGATCCCCTTGAGGATCAGCGGTTCGCCACCGGTGAAGGCAAAGCATCTCACGCCGCGGGCTGCCGCTTCCTTGAACACGGGCGCCAACTGCGTCAGGGTCGGCGCCGCGATGCGCGAGTCGCCGGGCTTGCTGCCCTCATGGCAGAACGGACAGGCGAGATTGCAGGCCGTGCCCGTGTGCACCCACAGCTCGTGCAGATGCTCGACAGCAATGGAGGGTGGACCCGGTGCGCTCACGGCCGCGGATGTTAGCGCGATGGGTGGTGCGATGCTTGCTGGACCGCGGCGAGCTGGTCCAACCCGGCGGTCAGCGCTGGGCGTTGAGCCGCGCCTCAAGGTCCGCCGGCGTGGACGGGCGGCCGAGCGGGAAGCCCTGCAGCTCATCGCAGCCCAGCTCCCGCAGCAGTTCGATCTGCTCTGGCTGCTCCACGCCTTCGGCCACCACCTGCATGCCGAGGATGTGTCCCAGCGTGATGATGGCGCGCACGATGGCGGTATCTTCTTTGCTGCGCAGGATGTCGGTGATGAACGAGCGGTCGATCTTCAGTCGCTGGGCCGGAAAACGCTGCAGGTAACGCAGGTTCGAATAACCGGTACCGAAGTCATCGATCGCGATCTGCACGCCCGCCTCCTGCAGGCGATTGAGCATGCGGATCAGCCGCGGCGCATCCTGCACCACCATGCTCTCGGTGATCTCGATCTCCAACGCATCGGGCGGCAACTGGAACTCCTGCAGCGCGCCCAGCACCTGCTCGGCATAGCGCTCCTGCTGCAGCTCGCGCGGGCTGGCGTTGATGGACACGGTGAGTCCGCGATGGCCGGCATCGCGCCAGCGCCGCGCCTGGGTGCAGGCGGCCCGCAGCACATAGCGGCCGATGTCGAGAATCAGTCCGGTTTCTTCGGCAATGGAAATGAAGCTGGCGGGATACACCAGCGGTTCGCCAGGCGCCTGCCAGCGCACCAGCGCTTCCAGGCCGACAATGCGGCCGGTACCGATGTGTACCCGCGGCTGGAAGTGCAGCAGCAGTTGCTCGCGCCGGATCGCCTCGCGCAGCCGCTGCTCGGCCGCGACGCGCTCGGTGAGTTGCTGGCGCAGCTCGGCGCTGAAGAAGCGCAGCGTGCTGCGGCCCTGCTCCTTGGCCAGGTACATGGCGGCGTCGGCGTTCTTCAGCAGCGCTTCGGGATCGCGGCCATGGTCCGGATACAGCGCCACGCCGACGCTGCCGTTCACGCGCAGCTCGGTGCCATTGAAATGCCACGGATCGCTGGTGGCGCGCAGGATCTGGCGAGTCAGGGTGCGAACCGAATC
>DATKBK010000247.1:0-2486 GCA_035514045.1 Steroidobacteraceae bacterium
GACTGCAGGCCAGTCGTTGCTTGATGAGGGACGCCAATTGCTGGATGCCGCCGGTTCTCTGGAACGGCGGGTTCGCAATGTGGCCAAGGGCTGGGAGGCCGAACTCACCATCGCCTGTGACGAGCTGGTCGGCGCACCGGCGCTCTATCCCTTGCTGAAGTCGTTCTATGCCGGGGGGCATCCTACGCGGATCCGGCTGAGCGCCGAGGTGCTCAGCGGGGGTTGGGACGCGTTGATTTCGGGGCGGGCTGCGCTGGCCATTGCGCAGGAGGGCCTCGCACCGACCATCGGCATATCAACCAGGTCGCTTGGAAGAGTGCAGCTGGCATTTGTCTGCGCGCCAGGCCATCCGCTTGCGCGGGCGCGTGAGCCGCTTCGCCTGGAGCAGGTGCGGCGGCATCGGCGGATTGCCACTGCGGATACTTCACGGGCGCTGGCGCCGAGATCGGCAGGCTTTCTTGATGCCGAGGACACGCTCACGGTGGCGAGCATGCAGGCCAAGATCGAGGCGCAGGTTGCGGGGCTGGGTGTCGGATTCGTGCCGCGGGCGCTGGTCGCAGCGTTTCTTGCGAAGGGAACGCTGGTTGAGAAACGGGTGGCAGAAGCCCGTGGGGGGCCCCACCTCTGCGTGGCCTGGCGAGCTCGCGAGACGGGTCGCGCACTCAGGTGGTTCGTGGAGCAGTTGGAGGATGCTGAGGTCCGGCGCTCATTGACCGGCTAGCTGCAGCTGGCGGAGGCGCTGGCCTCTCGCAAACCTGCCGCACCGGTCGGTGCGGCAGGCATTCGGGCTAGCTGAGCGTCAGAAGCCGCCGGGAGCAGGACCACCGGGGCCCGGTCCGCGCGGCGGGCCACCGGCACCACCCGGGGGGGGCGGACCACCAGCGCCAGGACCACGCGGCGGACCGCCAGCACCACCACCACGCTGCATCGTGGCACCGGTGTCATTGCGGAAGCGACCCACGTAGGCCGACTTGCCGACCACCTTGCCCTTCATCGCTTCGAGCAGCTCCGGACGTCCCGCTGTGGGGGGCAGGTCGAGCTTCGCATTCAGCGCGTAGAACTCGAACACGTAGTGGTGGTAGCGCGGGGTATTCGGTGCACCTGGACCAGCATAGTCGGCGCCGCCGCGCATGCCACGGCCGACTGCGCCATCTGGCAGCTTGCCTTCTTCCATCGTGACCACGCCGCCGTTGACCGGAATGTTCCAGGCCATCCAGTGCAGGTTGTCGTCAGGATTGCCGCCCGACGCCACATCCAGATCGTGGAAAATGATGGCAACGCTCTGCGCTGTTGCCGCTACGCCGGTGATCTTGAAATCCGGCTGGATGTTCGTGCCGTACATCGAGTGCTTCAGCGGAATGACGCCGCCATCAGGGAATGCGTTGCTCTCGACCAGCATCGGTGGACCGCCACCACCACGCGGGCCGCCGGCGCCAGGTCCACCACCAGGAGGTCCGCCACCAGGCGCCTGTGCCATTGCGGTTGCGCCCATGGCGGCAAGCGCCAGCAGCGTCACGCCTTTTACGAATGTCCTTCGCATGTCGAATCCCCTTCTCTAATTGATCGGACAGATACGCGCGAGTATATCCCTGCGAATCGTGAACGCCGGCTTAAGTGGCCGCAGCGCGCAGCCGCTGCACTTCCTGCACCTGGGCGAGATCAAGATGCGTCTGCTTGGCGATCTGCGTGAGGATGGCATGCGCCGGATCCTTCGGCATGCGCAGCTGATGCAACCGCTCCCAGATGCGCACGCGCACTTCGGGCGGATTCTCGTTCGAGCGCTGATCGAACAGCGCCTGCGTGCGGCGCTGCTCAGCCTCGAGTCGCGCTCGCTCCGCCTGCACGCGGAAATCTGAAATGTTGTAGTCGGTCGGATTCATTCGGGTAACTCCGGTGTGCGCATCGTGGCGCTGAAGCGAATGCCGGCCCGGATCGGGCAGGCCACGCGCTCTTCGCGTGCCTGGATCCGTTGGCCAGGGCAGGCGAGCGTGACCTGACGGGTCAGCCGTGCGCGGTCAGTGGCGGCCGCAAGTTCGGCGATGTATTCGTGGAGTTCGAACTCCCCGTTGCACCCATGACAGGGACACGGATAGCGGAACGGGCTGCGGGCCGCCGGAAAATAGGTAAAGGACTGGGACGAAGGCGGCTGCTTGGTGCCGTCCTCGAATTCGAAATCGACGCGCACCTCGGCGAACGTGGGGTAGCGCTGTTCCAGCGAGGCGACTTTCTCGACCTCCCCTTTCAGCCATTGCCGACCATTCCTGGAAGCCGCGAATCGCGCTGGACGACTCACGTCTGGCCGCTTGGCGGCTTCGCAATCGCAGGGGGCGTGGTCAGTACGGTTGCAACATCTTCCACGGGACGTTCTCCACGCCGCAACAGGCGCTCGTCCTGACGCTGTTTGCGCGCAATTTCCCTCTGGCGCTTCTGCTGCCGGAAGTTCACCTTCGCCATCAACTCATCTCCAAGACGAAGCGGGCCGGCAC
>DATKBK010000248.1:0-2231 GCA_035514045.1 Steroidobacteraceae bacterium
GCTGCTGAAGAGCTACAGCGACCTGGTCGATGCATCGCTAGCGCCTGGGGTTTCGCTGGACCTGGTGCAGTTCAGCGGGGTGATAGTCCGGTACGCCGACCTGAGTGCTGCCTTGCACCGGCTCATCGAGCAGGGCCTGGGATCGACCATGAGCGACGCCGGAGCGCAGCTGATCACCCAGACGCGCGCAGCCTGGAAGATGCTTGCCGCAACGCTGGCCGTGGCGCTGTTGCTGGGCGGCGCGGTCACCTGGGGCGGCGTGCGCGCCATACGCGGCCAGCACGAGCAGATACTGGCGGAAAAATCCGAACGCGAAAGCGAAGCCCGTCGACGCGAGTTCGAGCACCGCCTGCACCGCGCGTTCGAGCTGGTGCAGACCGAACAGGCCGCGCTGGGCGTCGTGCGCGATGCGCTGGGTGAGACCTTGCAACCGGAGCAGCATGGTGAGTTGCTGATCTCCGATTCCAGCGTTGCGCATCTGCAGCGGGTGGTCGCCACCGCGCCGGATCCGGCGCGCACCGGCTGCAGCGTTACGGACCCGAACGAGTGTCCCGCGGTCCGTCGCAACGCGCAGATGGCGTTCGCGAACAACTCTGTTTTCGATACCTGCCCTTATCTTCGCCACCGCGGCGAGCAGCCCTGTTCGGCGCTGTGCATGCCGATCAGCGTCATGGGGCGCACCACCGGCGTGCTGCACATCGTCGGGCCGCCGGATCGGCTGCCCAACGGCAGCCAGTGGCGGGCCATCGGCGCGCTCGCCTCCGCGACCGGTGACGAGCTGGGCATGATCCGCGCGTTCGCGACCAAGCACAGGCAGGCAAACACAGACACGCTGACGGGTCTGGCGAACCGGCGCAGCCTCGAAGCCCGGATTCCCGAGATCGTCGCGCGCGGGGATTTCAGCATCGCCTTCATCGACATCGACCGGTTCAAGGCGCTGAACGACACGCATGGCCACGAGACCGGCGACCGCGCGCTGCGGCTGTTCGCTGATGCGTTGCGCCGCGCCCTGCGGCCCGACGATATCGCGGCCCGCTGGGGCGGCGAGGAATTCGTGGTAGTACTGCCCGGCATCGCTGCCGAGAACGCCGTGCACGTGATTGAACGGATCCGCGACGGCCTGCGCAACGCGCTGGCCTCCGGGGCAGTTCCAGGCTTCACGGTCAGCTGCGGCCTGAGCGACTCCAGGCGCGCGCAGGACTTCCAGGATGCGGTTGCTCAAGCCGACGAGGCGCTGCTCTGCGCGAAGCGCTCGGGCCGCAACCGGATTGAACTGGCGACGCACCAGAGCCGGGCCGACGCAACGCTGCCGGCTGCGGACGAACCACTGTTGCCGCCGGAAGGCGTTGACAGTGTGCTGCGCAAGAGCGCGGTGGCCGGGGCCTGAGGGCCCGGTCACTGCCGCAGGATCTTCTCCATCGCCTTGCCCTTGGCCAGCTCGTCGACCAGTTTGTCCAGATAGCGGATCTTCTGCATCAGCGGGTCTTCGACAGTTTCCACGCGCACGCCGCACACCACGCCTTTGATGAGCGCCGTGCCAGGATTGATGTGCGGCGCCTTGGCAAAAAACGTCTCGAAGTCGACCTCCTGCCCGATCTGCCGCTGCAGTTGCGCGTGGCTGTAGCCCGTCAACCAGCAGATGATCTTGTCGACTTCTTCCCGCGTGCGACCCTTGCGTTCGGCCTTCTGGACATACAGCGGGTATACCTTGGCGAACGGCGTCGTGAAGATGCGATGAGTGGACATGGCGATGTCTATTTTGCTTCCCTCACGACCAGCGGCTCGAAGCCGCCGAAGACCATGCGCTTGCCATCGAATGGCATCGTGTCGCCGAACTGCTTCATCCGCGGATCGGCCATCATCCTGTCGTGGCTCGTATCGGCGGTGGCGCGATCCTTCCAGGTCATCCACGAGAACACGACCTTCTCTCCGGGCTCCAGATTCACGGCCCGGCGGAAGTCGGTGAGCTTGCCATCCTTGACGTCGGCCTCCCAGCACTCCACCTGGCTGAGCGCGCCGTAGTCCTTGGCGATCTCCCAGAACTTCTCGGCAATGTCCTGGTACTCGGCCTTCTTGGCCTCCGGGACGGGAATCAAGAATCCGTTGATGTACATGGGCGCAGGCTCCGTTCTATCCACGGGAATTGGGGCGTGACATGTTGTCGGGCGTACCCGGCAAGAACCCATGATACGACTCAAGCGGTCCTGACCAAAATCGAGCGCCCTTTCTGG
>DATKBK010000249.1:0-2805 GCA_035514045.1 Steroidobacteraceae bacterium
GCCTCTGCCAGCTCGCGGGTGCGCTCGCTGACCCGATGTTCGAGGCCTGCGTGCGCCAGCACCAGCTTGTCCTGCGCTTGCTTGCGCGCCAGCCCGCTGCCGATGTGGTACGCGACGAAGGTCAGCAGCTCCTGGTCGCCCGTGCTGAAGCCGATTTCCGCGGCGTAGCTCTGCACCGCGATTACGCCCACCACCTTCTCCCCGCTCAGCAGCGGCACCCCAAGCCAGCATTGCGCGAGGGTGCCCTGGCTGCGCACCTTGCCGGCGCTTTCAAGCTTCTGGATCCGGCGTCGGTCCGCCAGCAGGGGCTTGCCGGTGCGCAGCACGTATTCGGTCAGGCCCTTGCCGACCTTGCGTGGCCGACGCGTCGCATCGCGCTCGTCGACCGAATACGAGAATTCCAGCATGCTGGCATCGGCCGAGAGCATGGCGATGTAGAAATTGCGGGCGTACAGCAGCCCGCCAACCACCTTGTGGATTTCCGCGTAGAAGCGCTCCAGGGTTTCGCTGGTCATCGACAGTTCGGCGATCCGGAACAGCGCGCGCTGCAATTCCTGCGAACGCTGGCGCTCAACCACCTCGGCCTGCAGGTCCAGGTTGGCCTGCCTGAGTTCGCCCGTGCGTTCCTCGACCCGCAGCTCGAGCTCCTCGCGGGCGTGATGCCGGTCCAGCGCGGTCAGGATGTGCTGCGCGACAAAGGCCAGCAACACGCGGTCATCGTCATCGTAGACATGGGTCTGCTGGTAGTTCTGGACCACGATGCCGCCCACCACCTGGCCGTCGCGCAGCATCGGCACGCCCAGCCAGTCCGCGCTGTCGGGCCCGTTGCTGGAGTCCCATTCGATGCCCAGGCGTTCCTGCAGCTCGACGGAACCTCCGCGCATGGCCTCGCCGCTGCGCAGCAGATGAAGGGTCAGGCTGGACTCGTTGCCCTCCAGCGCGATGTCCTGCGCTGGATCGTTGCGCCAGGGGTCGTGCTTGTCCACGAAATACAGGAAGCGCATGGTCAGCCGATGCGCGTCATACAGGACGATATAGAGATTCTCTGCGTACATCAGCTCGCCGACCACCGCATGCACGCGCCGCAGCATCTCCTGCATGTCGAGGTCGCCGCCGGCGAGGTCGGCGATGGCGTACAGCGCCTGCTGCAGGCGCTCGGACTTCTGCAGGGAATCGATCCGCTGCTGGGCCAATTCCAGCCGCAGGGCCGCTTCCACCTGCAGCCTCGCCAGGATGGGCCAGTGCAGGTGCAGGCCGGCTGGCCAGGGTTCCGGGTTGCTCGCCGAGATGCTCAGGCTGGCCTGGTCAGGACCCGTCCAGCGCTGGTGCAGCGCGTGTCGGGACAACTGCGCGGCTTCCGAAGTGCTGCTGTGACCCTGGCCCAGGCGCGGGTGCTGCCATTGCACGCGCACGTGCGAGCCAGCCGGCAGGCTTTCGAGCAGGCACATCGCCACGTCGGCAAGGCCCGCCCCGAGCCCCGCCGGCACCGACCCGCCGGGCGGTGGCAATGAAACTGGCAGTGCCCCGTTCATGCACGGGAGCATACTGCGTTGAAGGGGTGCAGGCACGACCGCGGCGACCCCGAAGGTCATGCTCGTGCGTTGAAGGAAGGATGCATCCAGCCATCGCCAGCGACCCCCCCGGGATCCTGGCCTTCCCCCGGCCAGCGCCAATCCGTAGGCTGGCGAGCGTGGAGGCCCCCGATCCCAGCGACGAATCCCTGATGCTCGCTTACGGCGCGGGTGACGTGCCCGCGTTCGAGCAGCTGTATTCGCGCCATCGCGGCAAGCTCTACCACTACCTGCTGCGCCAACTACGCGACAACGCGCTGGCCGACGAAGTGTTCCAGGATGTCTGGCAGCGGGTGATCGCGGCGCGCGCCGGCTGGAAACCGGACGCCGGCTTCGCGACCTGGCTGTACACCATCGCCCACCACCGCCTGGGCGACCATTGGCGCAGCCTCAGGCACCGTCCGGCGGCGCCCCTGGATGCCGATGAACGCACCGCGCGCGTTGCCGATCCGGACACACCCGAACGCGTATGGTCGGAATTCGAACGCCGCCGCCAACTGCAGCTGGCGCTGGACGATTTGCCCGAGGAACAACGCGAGGTACTGCTGTTGCGCCTGGAACAGGACCTGACGCTGGAAGAGATCGCCGAAATCACCGGCGTGGGCCGGGAGACGGTGAAGTCGCGCCTGCGTTACGCAATGGACAAGCTGCGCGCCAGGTGGCCGGCATGACCCGCCGTCCGCGCGAGCCGTTCAGCGCGGAAGAGCACGCGCTGGCCGCGCAGCTGCCGCGCCTGCACGGGCGCGGTGAGCCAACCCCGGCGCTGGACGCGAGCATCCTCGGCGCCGCGCGTGCAGCGGTGGGGCCACCGCCCGCGCTGCGACCGCGGATCCGCTGGATCGCGCCAATGGCGGTGGCGGCATCCTTGAGCCTGGCGGTCGGGCTCGCGTGGCGTCTGCAGCCTCCACCGACACCCGGCTCCGCTGCGGGTACGGTCGCACCCGTGGCCGATACCGCAAACGCCGTCATGCCGGCAGTCCAGGGGCCTGTGTCGGCAATCCTCCCCGGCCAGGAACGCCATGCAGTTGCGCTTCCAGCCCCGTCTTCCCGGTCCGGGGACGAGCGCGCGCGCGCCAGCGACGCTATACCCGCGCCCAAGGCGGCGCAGCAGGTGTTGCAGGCCGCGCCACCACCAGCGCCACCTGTCCCGCCCGCACCGTCCGCATCGGCACCGATGGTCGCCGCGGAGACCAACGCGGCTGCCGACATGGTGTCCGCGCCTCCCACGGCGCCT
>DATKBK010000250.1:0-2874 GCA_035514045.1 Steroidobacteraceae bacterium
GCCGCACGGCTTCGTGACCGACCGCGACTATGCGCTGAAGGGCTCGTGGCGCGAGACGCCGGAGGCAGTGGCAGCGCACTGGGGAGGCCTGGCGGACCGCTATGCACGGATCGTGGCGAAGCGTCCGAAGGTCTCCGCGAAGCAGCCGCACAAGCAGCTGGGCACGCTGGGTGGCGGCAATCACTTCATCGAGCTGTGCCTGGATACGACGGGCGGCGTGTGGGTGATGCTGCATTCCGGATCGCGCGGCGCGGGCAACCGAATCGGGCAGGTCTACATAGAACTGGCGCGCGAGGACATGCGGCGCCACTTCATCAACCTGCCGGATCGCGACCTGGCGTACCTGGTCGAGGGCACCGAGCACTTCGACGACTACGCCGAGGCGATGAGCTGGGCGCAGGACTACGCGGCGGAAAACCGTCGCGCCATGATGGAGTCGGTGCTGGCGGTGATGCGCGACCTGCTGCCGCGCTTTGCAACCCGCGACGTTGCGGTGAACTGTCACCACAACTACGTGGCTCGCGAGACGCACTTCGGTGAAGACGTGTGGGTGACCCGCAAGGGTGCCGTACGTGCCGGCCGTGGCGAGCTGGGCATCATTCCGGGTTCGATGGGGGCGCGTTCCTTCATCGTGCGCGGACGGGGCTGCGAGGACAGCTTCGAGAGCTGCAGCCACGGTGCGGGGCGTCGCATGTCTCGAACCGAGGCGCGCAGGCGCTTCACGGTGACCGACCACAAGGCGGCCACTGCCGGGGTCGAGTGCCGCAAGGACGCAGGCGTGGTCGATGAGACGCCTGCAGCCTACAAGGACATCGAAGCGGTAATGGCCGCGCAAGGTGACTTGGTGGAGATCGTCGCCACGCTTAAGCAGGTGCTGTGCGTGAAGGGATGAACGAAGAAGCCCCCGCGGATCAATGGGGATCTGCGGGGCACGTGAGCATGGAATCGCAAATGAACAACAACAAGGAGTCGGAACCTGCGGAGCGCTGGAATTCGGCGCGCCGGCCGTTCGCCGTGGGCGTCAACTTCCACTACGAGCCGATGGACCTGGCCGATGCGGTGGTCCAGTCAAGGGCCGTGCAGGCCTTCGACAGCGCGGTGGCGAACTACCCGATCCACAGGCTGGTGCGCTGCGCGGCGCGGCGCCCGCTGGAAGCGGTGTTCGATGACGTGGCCTTGAAGTCCGGGCTGACGGCGCAGCGCCTGAACGCGGGGGCCCTGCTGCTCGATGGCGATGGCGTCTTCGTGCAGGCTGACGGCCGGCGCAAGGCGGACTACTGCTCCTGCGCATTCAACATCTGGGCGCGCAGCATCGAGCGGGCGGAAGAGGTGCGCGCCAGGCTGTTCGCAGTGGTGGGCGATGAGCGCATGCGCGACCAGATGTTCGTCGTCGACTGGCGCGTGGCCGACCGTCGTGGCAACACGCATGCCAACACCTTCGAGGAGCTGGCAGATGACGATCTGCTCGACGAGGCGTACCCGATGCTCGGGGAACCCGTGCGCCGCTTCATCGACCGCTACCTCAGCGCTCCGGAGTCAGTGCTGATCCTGATGGGACCTCCCGGAACTGGCAAGACCCGGCTGGTGCGCGCCATCCTGGGTGCGCTGTCCCACCGCAAGGGCGACAGCGCAGAGGTGCTGTACACAGCCGACAAGCTGGTACTCAGGTCGGACAATATCTTCGTCGACTTCATGACCGGCACCCATGACGCCTTCGTGATCGAAGATGCGGACTACCTCCTGCAGCCGCGCACCGAGGGCAACCAGGATCTGCATCGCTTCCTGATGGTGGCCGATGGCGTGGTGCGTGCTTCCGGCCGCAAGATGCTGTTCACCACCAACGTGCCGAACGCGGGTTCAATTGATGAAGCCCTGCTGCGTCCTGGCCGCTGCTTCGCCAATGTGGATATCCGGCGGCTTACGCCCGCGGAGGGGCGCCTGCTGGCAGTGCGATTGGCGGGCAGCGCGGATGCAGACTGGGTTCTTGCGCAGGCGGCGCAGCCTGATTCGCGTTCGGTCTCCACGGCGTCGATCTACCAGGCGTGGAACAGGCTGAAGGGCGCGCCGCCGGAGCGCGCCCTCAGAGTCGCCAATTAGCGGATCACACCGCAGGCAATTCTGTCGCCGGAACCGCCGGAAGGCTGCGTCTTGAAATCATCCGGCAGGGCATGGACGACGATCGACTTGCCGAGGATCTCGGTGGGCGCGCCATCCTTGTCCACAAATGTCACGCCCTCGACGTTGACATCGATGAGGGCACGGCCGTCCGCGTCAGCCTTGGCGTTCGGAAGGTCCCCCAGATGCCGGTCGGTCGACTCCGGCCCGCCATGGGCGGCCTCGGTGGGATTGAAATGTGCGCCGGCGCTCGCGAAATTGGGCAGCGTGCACTCGCCAACCTCGTGCAAGTGGAACCCATGGTCCTTGCCTGGCGCGAGGCCAGTGATTTCGCCGCGGATGGAAACGCCGGAGCCCTGGTTGACCACCGTGAGACCGCCCTGCACCGACCTGCCGGCTACAGAAGTGAGGCTGGTGTGTGCGGTGAGCGGGGCCGGCTCAGCTGCGGCGACGGGGGCGGGCGGGTTGGCTGGCGCATTCACGGACGCAGGCGCGTCCCCTGCCGCATCGACCGGCGCAGGCGCCGACGTCGCCATGGGCTCCTCTCTGTTGCCGCAAGCTGTGCAAAAGGCGATGGGAATCAGCAGCGCGAGCGCGAGGGTTTTCATGGGATCCTTCCTGTGCAGCGGGACTTGTTTATGGAACAGCATGAAGAACTCTGCCTCCAGCCGCAGTCACTGCAGGCGACGTCCGCATGTAGTCCGGTTCTTACCCGTTGCGAGCGATCCCGGAAGCTCAGGGCCAGTTGAAGCGCACCCC
>DATKBK010000251.1:0-5189 GCA_035514045.1 Steroidobacteraceae bacterium
ATCTTGAACTCGCGCGCGCACCGCACGTCGTAGCCGTAACTGGAGGTGCCGTAGGAAACAATCCGGGCCCCGCCCGACTCGCGCACCTGCCCCGCCTCGAACGGCTCGATCATGCCGTGCGCGGCTGCCATGCGGCGGATCCAGTGGTCGGACTTGATGCTCATGAGGCCCTCTCGACGACAACACCGGGAAATGCGCCGCTGCGATCACGCGGCCCCGCCGCCAGCACCCCGGCGGTACGGCGCGCCAGATCAATGTAGGCACGGCCGCGTGGCGAATCCGGTGCTGCCAGCACGGTAGGCCGGCCCGCATCGGACTCGGCACGGATGCGCGCATCCAGCGGCAGCCGACCGAGCAGCGCCACGCCGCACTCGGCCGCCAGCGCCTCGCCGCCCCCGCTGCCGAAGATCGCGTCCTCGTGCCCGCAGTTGCTGCACACATGCGTGCTCATGTTTTCCACCACGCCCAGCACCCGCACGGCCATCTTTTCAAACATGCGCAGGCCCTTGCGGGCATCGGCCACCGCGATTTCCTGCGGCGTGGTCACCACCACCGCCCCGGCCACCGGAACCTTCTGGGTCAGGGTCAGCTGCAGGTCGCCGGTGCCGGGCGGCAGGTCGAGCACCAGGTAGTCCAGGTCGCCCCATTCGGTGCCGGTCAGCAGCTGGGTCAGGGCCTGGGTCACCATGGGGCCGCGCCAGATGGTCGGCTGGCCAGGATCGATCAGCAGCCCGATGGACATCAGTTTCAGGCCCTGGGCCTGCACCGGAATGATGCGCTGGCCCTGGGTCTCGGGCTTTTGGCCCTCCACGCCCAACAGCAGCGGCTGGCTGGGGCCGTAGATGTCGGCGTCCAGCAGCCCCACGCGAGCACCCATCGCGGCCCAGGCCAACGCCAGGTTGACGGCCACGGTGGACTTTCCTACCCCACCCTTGGCCGACCCCACGACCACCACGTTGCGTATGCCCGGCAGAGGCTTCAGGGGCCGCTGGACGGCCTGGGTAGGAATGCGGGCCGCGAGCTCCAGCTGCAGGCTCAGGGTCGTGCTAGTGCGCCGCAGCAGCGTCTCGAGCCTTGCGGCCAATTCGGGGGCATACCCAACGACGGGCACCGGCAACACCAGTCCGAGGCTGAGCACATCCCCGGCCACCGCCAGCGACCGGATCGCGGCAAGGTCGGCAAGGGTCTGTCCCGTGGACGGCTCGCGCCAGTCCCCCAGGGTCGCGTGCAGCGCCTGCTCAAAGTCACTCATTGATGATTTCGTGATCTGGTTCTATGGAATTCTTTGGCAATTCTAGCAGCGCCTGCCGCATCGCGGCCGGCCACCGGGGGGCCCTGTGGCATACTCCCCGGGCTTCCCCAACAGGTCTTCTCGCAACCGCAAGTGATGGGCTTCCTCTCGAATCTGCGCTCCGACCGGCTGATCTCCCAGATCAAGTCGACCGACAAGCCGCTGAGCGAGGAGACCCTCAAAGCCGTGGCCCGCCTCAAGAGCGTCGGCTCCGGTGCCATCGAGCCCGTCATCGCCGCGCTGGCCGACTCCGACAAGAACGCCACGGTGGCGCTGGTCGATGTGCTCTCCCACCTGGTCTCGAACAAGTCCTTTCCGCAGGTCCTGCAGGGCCTGCGCGAGTGCAATTCGCGCACCGCCCAGGGCATTGGCTGGGCGCTGTCCTCGAGCCGCAACTACGCCCCCCACCTGCTGCTGGACGCCCTGAACACCAAGGATGTACCCAAGCCGGCGCTGATGGAGGCAATCCAGGCGCAGCGCGACCGGTTCAGCCTGCGCGAGCTGCTGACTGCCGCCTACAACCAGGAACCCAGCGAGAAGGCCGCGCTGTTCCGCATCATTGCCGAAATCGCCACGCCCGACACAGCCCAGGAGCTGGTGTCGCGGCTGGAGGGCAAGGATCCGATCGCGCGGATGCACATCATCAACATCCTGGCGAAGTTCAACCGCACCGACATCAAACGCGCCCTGCAGGGACAGCTCAGGGACAACAACAAGATGATCCGCGCCGCCGCGCTCTCGGCGCTGGCGCGCATGGACGGCCCGGTCGATGTCGAATTGCTGTGCCAGCTGCTGCGCGATCCCGAGATCGACGTGCAGAACCGCGCCATCGACGTACTGATCCGCGCCAATGACCCGGAGACCATCAAGTACCTGATCCCCGTGCTGAAGGACGAAAACGAATACTCACGCCGCGCCGCAGTCGAGGTACTCAACGAGATCGGCGACGCGCGTTCGGTGAAGTTCCTGCTGGCCGCCATCAAGGACGACGACTGGTGGGTACGCAGCCGTGCCGGCGATGCGCTGGGCAAGATCGGCGGCCCCAAGGTGATCGATGCCGTGCTGCAGCTGGCACGTGACCAGGACGAGGATATCCGCCGCTCGGCCATCGAGATCCTCAACCAGACCAAGGACGAGCGCGCCATCAGCCACCTGATCGAGGCCACCCGCGACCAGGACTGGTGGGTGTCGGAGCGCTCCGTCGACGCGCTGGCCGCGATCGGCAACAAGCGCGCGCTGCCACGCATGCTCGAGATGCTGGGCACGACCCCGCCGCGCTCGCTGCCGGTGGTAGTACGCGCCGTCGGCAAGCTTGGCGAAGGCCGCAACGTGGAGCAGCTGCTGCCGCTGCTGCAGCGCCCAGAGAAAGAAGTGCGCATCGAGGCCATGCATGCGCTGGCGGCGGTCAGCGACGAGAAGCGCTGCGAGCATGTGCGGGGGCAGCTGCAGGCCCTGACGCAGGCTGCCGAGCCGAGCATCGGCCAGGCGGCGCAGGCCGCGCTGCGCGAGCTGGGCAGCCGCATGGAGGGCACCGCCGCCGCCGCCACGCAGTTGATCGGCAACCTGCGGCCCGGCCAGGCCTCAGGCTCGGTGGCGGGGGAACTGGCGCGGGCGGGGTCGATGGACGAATCCGACCTCAAGCCGGTGCTGCACGAGGTGGAAGAGCCGCGCTCTGCCGCCACCCTGAAGCTCGACATCACGACCCTCAAGAACGGCGAGATAATCGAGGGGCGCTACAAGTTCATCGAGCGTATCGGCAAGGGCGCCTTCGGCACCGTGCTGCTGATGGAAGACACGGTGGTGGACGATCGCCTGATCCTCAAGTTCCTCAATCCGAACGTCTCCGAGGACGAGGAGATGATGAAGCGGTTCGTGCACGAGCTGCGTTACTCGCGCAAGATCACGCACCACAACGTCATCCGCATCTACGACTTCCTGCAGATCCAGGGCATATACGCCATCTCGATGGAATATTTCCCCTCGCACACGCTGGGGGCCGAGGTAGTCAACGAGCAGCCGGTCGAAACCAAGAAGGCAGTGAAGTTCGGCATCGACATGTGCACCGGCATGGCGGTGGCGCACAAGGTTGGCATTGTGCACCGCGACCTGAAACCCGCCAACGTGCTGATCAACAACGAAGGGCTGCTCAAGATCGTGGATTTTGGCGTGGCCGCCGCGCACCGCGAGGGCGACACCCAGCTCACCAAGACCGGCTACGTGATCGGTTCCCCCAAGTACATGGCCCCCGAACAGATCCTGGGCCGCAAGGTGGACGAGCGGGCCGACATCTACGCCATTGGGGTCATCCTCTATGAGCTGTTCACCGGCGTGCCGCCCTATGCGCGGGGCGACCACATGGCGGTGATGTACCAGCACGTGCAGGGCAAGGCGCGCCCGCCCCTGGAAGTGAATCCGAAGCTGTCCCCGGGCATCGCCGAACTGATCATGAAGGCCATGACGGTGGACAAGACCAAGCGCTTTCAGACCATGGATGAGATGCGGATCGCGCTCGAACGCTTTGCATGACGTAAACTCCCGTTTATGGCCCGCATAGACGCGTTCCTCAAGCTGGGCACCCAGCAGGGGTGCTCCGACATCCACCTTGCGGCGGGTGTTCCGCCCATGCTGCGGTTGTTCGGCGACCTGGTGCCGATCAAGTTCCGCGAGCTGCGCGATGCGGAGCTCGAAGGCTATCTCACCGAGATCCTCACGCCCACCCAGACCGAGCACTTCGGCAAGGGCAACGACGTGGACTTCTCCTACGTCTCGGCCGATGGCGGGCGCTTTCGAGTCAACGTATTCCGCAAGGACACCGGCATCGGCGCGGTGTTCCGCACCATCCCCACCGATATCCCCACCCTCGAGAAGCTGCAGCTCCCGCCCATCGTCAAGAAGCTCTGCGACCACCACCAGGGCATGATCCTGGTCACCGGCGCCACCGGCTCGGGCAAGTCCACCACGCTGGCGGCGATGATGGACTACCTCAACAGCACCCGCCGGCTCAATATCATCAGCCTTGAGGACCCGATCGAGTTCGTGCACCGGAGCAAGCAGTGCCAGGTCATCCAGCGCGAGCTGGGCACCCACCTGCCCTCCTTCTCGGAGGGCGTGCGCGCCGCCATGCGCGAGGACCCGGACGTGATCCTGGTGGGCGAAATGCGCGACGCCGAGACCATCTCGATGGCGATGACGGCGGCCGAGACCGGCCACCTGGTGCTCGGCACCCTGCACACCACCGGGGCGGTCAAGACCATCGACCGCATCATCGACGCGCTGCCCATCGAGGAGCGCGAGCAGACCAAGAGCTTCCTGTCGCAGAGCCTGCTGGCGGTGGTCACGCAGGTGCTGTGCAAGACCACCGACGGCCAGGATCGCAAGGCGATCTGCGAGGTCATGGTGATGACCAAGGCCATTGCCAAGCTGATCCAGTCCGACCAGACACACCAGATCCCGGCGCAGGTGCAGATGGGCAGGGAGTTCGGCATGCAGCTGCTCGACCAGGCGCTGCTGGCGGCAGTGCAGGCGAAGGAAATCGATCCGGACAATGCCTATCTGTTCGCCAACGACAAGCGCGTGCTGCAGAAGTTCGTCACCGACACCAGCCTGCTGCCGAAGCTGGAACTGACCGGCACCCAGGCCGGCCTCGTACCGCCCGGACTCTGATCCCGACATGGCGAAGATAGACGAGTTCCTGGCTGAGGTGCTCAAGCGCCGCGGGTCCGACCTGCACTTCATCGCCGGCGATCCGCCGCGCATCCGCCTGTGGGGTGACCTGTCGCCGCTGCGCGGCGAGACCCTTACCACAGACTTCGCGCGCGAGGCGCTGCTCGAGATCATGCCGCCGAAGGCGAAGGAGCGCTTCGACCGGCACGACGGCGCGGACTTCGCCTACTCGCTG
>DATKBK010000252.1:0-3017 GCA_035514045.1 Steroidobacteraceae bacterium
CGATGGTCTTGACTACGCGTGCCCGCAGGTCGGCGAGGCTGGTCTCGGTATCCTCGAAGCGGGGCGGATCCTGGCCGACCAGGCGCGCGGCCGTGCCTTTGGCCATGTCGGTGGCGATCTGCACCTGGCGGGTGAAGTGGAACATGTCGGGCGCGAGCCGCGACTTCAGGATGGCCTCGGGATCGATCCTGCGCTCGCCAACCCACCTTTCGGCCTTGCCGAGGATGACATCGAGATTGGTCAGCAGGCGCGTGAAGACGCCGACGGATGCATTGTGCATCGAGATATTCATGCAGGGTCCCTGGGTTGGATTGGCGAGAACTGCGCCAATGATATGCCGCGGCGGGTCGTTCAGGACTTCTGTTGCACGATCCAGCGGTCGATCTCGCGCGCGACCGGCGCGACGCCGAGTACGCCTCAGTCGCCGCCTGACTGCTGACAGGCGGAACAGTGCTGCTGGATTGATGGCGCCCGGGGATCGTCGAGATTCACTGCGGTGAGCGCACCGCCCCACACGCAGGCGGTATCCAGCGCCAGCAGGTCGGGGCGTCGCACCAGGCCCAGCGTGGACCAGTGGCCAAACACGATGCGTCGATCGGTGAGCTTCCGGCCGTCGTGCTCGAACCACGGGCGCCACGGGCCCTGGCCTTTGCCGGGTGCATCCTTCATTTTCAGGTCGACGCGGCCGTCGGCACGGCAGTAGCGCAGGCGGGTGAACACATTGACGGTGAAACGGTGCTGTTCGGCTGGTGTGACCGCATCGCGCCAGCGTTCTGGCTTGTTGCCATACATTGCGGCCAGGAATGCCGGCGGATCGGCGCGCAGCGCCCGTTCGGCGGCCCGCGCATTGGCGAGCGCCTCGACGCGGGTCCACTCGGGCACCAGCCCGGCATGCACGATCAGGTCGCCATGCGCGGCATCGTCGATCGCAAGCGGCTGGGTGATCAGCCAGTCGAGCAACTGTTTGCAGTCGGGGGCCGCCAGCACTGCGTCGAGCGTATCGCCGCTGCGCGGCCTGCGGTCCGGATCATGGTGCAGGGCAAGCAGGTGCAGGTCGTGGTTGCCCAGCACGGTGCGCGCTGCGGCACCCAGTCCACGCACGAAGCGCAGCACACCCAGTGAATCAGGGCCGCGATTGACCAGGTCGCCCACCAGCAGCAGTTGGTCGCGGTCGGGCGAAAAACCGATGCCGTCGAGCAGTGCCCTGAACGGGGCCAGGCAACCCTGGATGTCGCCGATGGCGTAGCGGGTCAAGGGCGCATCGCGCCGTTCGCGCCTAGTGCAGCAGGCCGGGCACGGCCAGGCGGAACGGCGCGATGGGCGCGTCGAACCTTGCGCCGCCGTCGGCGACCATCTGGTAGCTGCCCTGCATGGTGCCAACCGGTGTCTCGAGGATGGCGCTGCTGGAATAGCGGAAACCCTGGCCGGGCGCTAGATGCGGCTGCTCGCCGACCACGCCGTCGCCGCGTACTTCCTGCACCTTGCCGTCCGCGTCGGTGATGAGCCAGTGCCGACGCAGCAGCCGCGCCGCCTCGGTGCCCTCGTTTAGGATGGTGATGGTGTAGGCGAACACGTAGCGCTGGCTGCCCGGATCCGACTGGTCGGGAATGAAGCTGGTCTCGACGCTGACGCGGATGTGCGGGGTCACGCACTGCGCTCCGCAGTTGCCAACCGTACCGCCAGCACATCGCAGGGCGCGGCATGCAGGATGGTGTCTTCGGTGAGGTTCACCAGGATGGACAGCCCGCGGCGCTCGTGGCTGCCAATCACGATCAGGTCATGGGTGCCGTTGCGGGCGGTGCGCACGATCTCGCTCTTCACATTGCCCACGGCCACTTCCCAGGCGGGCGATGGTGCGAAGCGGCTGGCCAGCTGCGCCAGCTGAGCGCGCGCGCGCTCCACCAGCTCGCCCTCGATCTGTACCGCCGGCAGCAGCGAATCGCTCAGCGGCTCCACCGGCACGTACTCGACCACGTGCAACAGCTTCAGTGTGGCGCCGGGGCAGGCCGTGGCCAGCGCGTGGGCCCGGGTTGCAACAGCGCCGCCGTCTGGTGACAGATCGACGACGGCCAGGATGCTGCGGTAGATGCTCATGCGCCAAAAGTACTCATGCCGGGGTGCTTTGGGCAAGCGCCGCGAGCTGGGCGAACTGTTCGGGGGACAGGGTTTCGGGGCGCGCAGCCGGATCAATGCCGGCACTGGCAATGGCTGCTGCGTCCAGCAGGCTGCGCAGACTGTTGCGCAGAGTCTTGCGCCGCTGCGAGAAGGCCTGCGCCACCAGCGGGCCGAAGGCCGGTGGCACGGTAAAGCGCGGCTCAGGCAGCACCGCCAGCCGTGCTACCGACGACCAGACCCGCGGCGGAGGCTGGAACGCACCGGGCCCCACGTCAAACAGCTGCTCGATATCGAACCAGGGTGCCAGCATGACGGTCAGGCGCCCATAGTCGCCACCCCCGGGCGGGGCCGCCATGCGTTCGATCACTTCCCGCTGCAGCATCACGGTCAGGTCCGCGATGCAGTGGCGGTGCTGCAGGAAGTGAAACAGCAGCGGCGTGGAAATGTTGTAGGGCAGGTTACCCACCAGGCGCAGCTGCCCGCCGCGGGTGGCGGCCAGCTGGCTGAAGTCGAACTTGAGCGCATCGCCCTCGTGCAGGCGCAGTGCCTGCGGCCAGCGGGCGCGCAAGGCGGCGGCCAGGTCACGGTCGATCTCGACCGCGTCGATGGGCGTGAGGCGTTCGAGCAGCCGCGCGGTCAGGGCGCCGTTGCCGGGGCCGATCTCGACCACATGCTCGCCGGGGCGCGGGTCCACGGCGGCGGCGATCCGCTGCAGCACGGCCTGGTCATGCAGGAAGTGCTGGCCAAAGCGTTTGCGCGCGCGGATCACTCAGGTGCCGGCATGGCCGGCAAGTTCGGCCGCCAGCGCCAGGGCGGCGAGCAGGCTGCCGTGCTCGGCGCGGCCGCTGCCCGCCAGATCGAGCGCGGTGCCGTGGTCGACCGAGGTGCGGATGAAGGGCAGG
>DATKBK010000253.1:0-3004 GCA_035514045.1 Steroidobacteraceae bacterium
TCGAGCGCCAGACGCTCGACCTGTGGAGCATGCCGCTGGCGTTCTTCCTCCTTGCACTGCTCAAGGCCGGCGAGTGGCTGCTGCGGCGGCACTGGAGGCGGCTGTGAGGCCGCTGCAGTTGCGCCAGCTGGCAATCGCCACGGCCCTGGGGCTGGCAGTGGCCGGCAATGCCGCGGCTGCGACCCAGGTGCTGGTGATCGCAGGACTGGGCGGTGAGCCGCAGTACCAGCAGCGCTTCACCGAATGGAGCGAGACGGTTGCGCGGGCGTCGGCCACGGCGACCGGCGATGAGAAGCGGGTGCAGCGCCTGAGCGGCAAGGAAGCGCGGCGCGAAGTCATCCGCGCCGCCCTGCAGGAGGCGGCCGGCAAGCTCGGCGCGAGCGACCAGTTCGTGCTGGTGCTGCTGGGGCATGGCAGCTACGACGGCAACGAATACCGTTACATGATCGAAGGGCCCGACCTGACCGGCACCGAGCTGCGCGAACTGCTCGACCGCATCCCGGCGCAGCAGCTGGTGGTCAATGCCACCAGCACCAGCGGCGCACTGGCCGAAAGCTGGGCCAATGCGCGGCGCGTGGTGATCACGGCCACGCGCTCCGGCGGCGAGCGCAATGCCACCCGCTTCGGCGGCTTCTGGGCCCAGGCGCTGGTGAGCGAGGCGGCGGACCTCGACAAGGACGGCAGCGTCACCGCACAGGAGGCCTACGACTACACCGTGCGCATGGTGGCCGACTCCTATAAATCCGACACCGCGATCCTGACCGAGCGTGCCCGCCTGACCGGCGCCGAGCCCTCGCGTTTCGTGGTGGCGCGGCTGGGCGCTGCGGCGCTGTTTGCCAGCGACACGCAGCTGGTGGCGTTGCGCGCCGAACAGGATCGGTTCGGGGAGCAGCTGGCCGCGATCAAGGCGCGCAAGGCCGAGCTGTCACTGGACGACTACTACAACCAGATCGAACCGGTGCTGGTGGAAATGGCGCGGGTGGGTGTGCGCATCGATGCGCGCTTCGCGGCGCTGGGCGTGAACGTGGAGGGGGCCGGCGATGCGAATCCATAGCTCACGGATTGCAGCGGGCGCCGCGTTGCTGCTGGCAGGTCTGGCGGCCAGCGGTGCTGCGCTGGCGGCGGATATCGACTATGACCCGCGCCGAGCCGCTTCGCTGCGCGCCTGCGACGATCCGGCGCATCGCGGTCGCGTGGAGCCGGCGCGTGCCTGCTACACCGCGCTGCTGCGCGAAGTGGATCCGCTGATTCGCGCCGAAGCACAGTTCGCGCTCGGAGATCTGCGCGGCGCGAACATAACCTTCCGCGAGGCGGTGGCGGCCAATGACACTGCCGTGCTGCCGCGACTGCGCTGGGGACGCATGTTCCTGGCGGCGGGCCAGTACAGCGATGCCCGGGCACTGTTCGAGGAAGTGCTGGAGCAGGACGAGGATGAAGTGGCAGCCCGCCTCGGCATGGCGCGGCTGTCGGTGGAGCGCTTCGGTGGCGATATCACCGAGCTCATCGACGGGTTGCTGGAAGAAGATCCGGCCCTGGTCGAGGCGCAGCTGATCAGCGCGACCCTTGCCATCGAACGCGGCCGTTACGACGACGGAGTGCGCGCCGCGGAGCGCGCCCGCGATCTGGCCATCCAGCAGCGCCTGCCGCCGCTCGAGGCGCTGACCCTGCTGGCCGCCGTCGAGGTGATGCGCAACCGCGATCCGGCCCAGCGGGTGCAGGACACGCTCGACTACAACCCGCGCTACGGCAGCCTGTTCGAGTCGTTGGGGCGCTTCGAGGTGATGCGACGCCGCTATCGCGAGGCCGACGTCTGGCTGCAGCGCGCCGCCCAGGTGCAGCCGGAGCTGTGGTCGGGCCGGCGCGAGCTGGGCCTGAACCTCATGCGGCTGGGACGAATCGAGGAGGCGCGGGGACATCTGGTTGCATCGTATGAAGGTGATCCCTTCAATGTGGTTACCAGCAACACGCTGAAGCTGGTCGATTCGCTGGAGAACTACGACTTCATCCGCATCGACCAGCCCGAGTTGGTGCTGCAGCTTCACAAGAGCGAGTCGGCGGCGCTGCGGCCCTATGCGGAGCAGATTGCGCGCGACAGCATTGCCTCGTTCTCGCGCCGCTACGGCTACACGCCCGAGAGCCCCATCACCATCGAGCTGTACCAGGATCACGCCGACTTCGAGGTGCGCACGGCCGGACTCACCGGCATCGGTCTGCTGGGCGTCACCTTCGGGCATCTGGTGGCGATGGACAGTCCATCCGGCCAGCGGCGGGGCGAATTCCACTGGGGCAGCGTGCTCTGGCACGAGATGGCGCATGTGTTCACCCTGTCGGCCACCGGGCATCGCGTGCCGCGCTGGCTGAGCGAGGGACTGTCTGTCTATGAAGAGTGGACCAGCGGCCCCACGCCCGGAGTGGCGGTGACCACTACGGCGCTCAATGCCTTCAAGGACGGCAAGTTCCTGCCCATTGTGTCGATCGACGATGGCTTCATGCGGCAGTCCTACGAGGGGCAGATCCAGGTCTCTTATGAACAGGCCGGGCTGATGTGCCTGTTCGCCGCCGAGCGCTTCGGTTTTGCACGCGTCGCTCAGTATCTGCGGGCGTTCAATGATCCGGCGGTGACCACTGGAAGCGCCATACAAAGCGTGTTCCAGGTGACGCCGGACGAATTCGATACGCAGTTCAAGGCCTTCATGGAGCAGCGTTTTGCTCCCTACCTGAAGGATCCGGGCCGCTGGCCGGAGCTGCTGCGCCGCGCCCATACCATGCTCGAGGCGCGCAATTGGCGCGAGGCGCGTGAGGCCTCGCAGGCTGCGATCACCATGCTGCCCGAGTACACCACCAGCGGCAGTGCCTACGAAGTGCTGGCCGCGGCCGAGGAGGGCGCGGGCAACACGGATGCCGCGATCGCCGCCTGGCAGGCATGGCGCAAGGCCGGCGGCTGGAACCCGACCGGGATGCGCAAGCTGGGCGAGTTGCTGCTGGCCGCGAAGCGCAATGTCGA
>DATKBK010000254.1:0-2859 GCA_035514045.1 Steroidobacteraceae bacterium
GGAGCGGGCGCCCGCCTGGGGTAGGCTGTCTGCATCCCGTCTGCATTTTTTCGGATCATTGCCCGTGCCCTCCCGAAACCGCCTCAAGGCCGCCACCCTGCTCACCACCATGCTAGCCACGCCGCACCTTGCGCAAGCCGCCGCGGCATCGCCCAATCCTTTCTTTGCCCCCAGCCCCCTGCCCTTCAACTATCCTCAGTTCGACCGGATCAGGGACACCGACTTCGCCCCGGCCTTCGATGCCGGCATGACTGCCCACCTGGCCGAAGTGCGCGCCATTGCGGACGACCCGGCACCGCCCACGCTTGCGAACACGCTGCTGGCGCTGGAGCGCAGCGGACAGGTGCTGGAGCGCGCCACGACCGTGTTCTTTGCGCTGGTGGCCGCCGATACCAATGACGCCCGCAATCAGCTGCGCAGCGATTACGCGCCGCGCTTTGCCGCCCATACCGATGCCATCCTGCTCGATGCGAGGCTGTTTGCGCGCATCGAAGTGCTCCACCAGCAGCGCAACGCGCCATCACTGGACGCCGAAGACCGGCGCCTGATCGAGCGCTACCACAGTGACTTCGTGCGCGCCGGGGCCAGGCTCCCCGCCGCCGACAAAGACAGGCTCAAGGCCATGAATGCGGAGCTGGCCACGCTGGGCACCCGATTCACCCAGAATGTGCTCGACGAGGTGAACGCCGCGGCCGTGGTAGTGGATGACGTGAAGCAGCTGGACGGCCTCACTGCTGCGCAGGTGGAGGCGGCCGCGGCAGAGGCGAAGTCGCGCGGCCTCGCCGGCAAGTACGTGCTGACGCTGCTGAACACCACCGGCCAGCCGCTGGAGCCGCAGCTGAACTCGCGGCCGCTGCGCCAGCGCCTGCATGAGGCTTCGGTGTCACGTGGCAGCCGGGGCGGCGAGTTCGACAATCGCGAAATCGTCTCCCGCACCATGCGGCTGCGCGCCGAGCGCGCGACGCTGCTGGGGTATCCGGACTTCGCCACCTACGGACTGGAGGATCAGACCGCACGCACACCCGCAGCCGTCAACGCCATGCTGCGCCAGCTGGCACCAGCCGCAGTGGCCAACGCCAGGCGCGAGGCGGCCGACCTGCAGGCGCGCATCGATGCCGATGGCGGCGACTTTCACCTGGCGCCCTGGGACTGGGCGTTTTACAGCGAGAAAGTGCGGGCGGAGAAATATGCCTTTGACGAGGCCGAGCTCAAGCCCTACCTGGAACTCACCAATGTGCTGGAAAAGGGCGTGTTCCACGCCGCCAGCCGGCTCTATGGCCTGGAATTCAGGCGCCGCACCGACCTGCCGGTCTATCACCCCGATGTGTGGGTGTACGACGTGCTCGATGCGGACGGCAGGCCGCTGGCGATCTTCATCGCCGATATGTACGCCAGGAAGTCCAAGCGCGGCGGGGCATGGATGAATTCCCATGTATCCCAGTCCTTGCTGCTGGGGCTGCAACCAGTGGTGGCCAACCACCTGAACATCCCGAAGCCGCCGGCCGGCCAGCCGACCCTGCTGACCTGGGATGAGGTGACCACGACCTTCCACGAGTTCGGCCATGCGCTGCACGGCATGTTCTCCAATGTGAAATACCCCTACTTCAGCGGCACCAGCGTGCCGCGCGACTTCGTCGAGTTCCCCTCGCAGGTGAACGAGATGTGGGCCGACTGGCCGCAGATCCTGAGGAACTACGCCGTGCACCATGACACCGGCGAACCCATGCCGCAGGCGCTGCTCGACAAGGTCATTGCGGCCAGCAAGTTCAACCAGGGATTTGCCACCACCGAGTATCTGGCAGCGGCGCTGCTGGACCAGCGCTGGCACCAGCTGCCTGCGGCGCAGGTGCCCGACGCGACCAGGGTGCTGGAGTTCGAGGCTGCCGCGCTGGCGGCCGAAGGCGTGGACTTTGCCGCCGTACCGCCGCGCTATCGCACCACCTACTTCAGCCACATCATGGGCGGCTACCAGGCGGGCTACTACGCCTACATCTGGTCAGAGGTGCTCGACGCCGATACCCAGCGGTGGTTCGAGACCAACGGCGGCCTCACCCGTGCAAATGGTGATCGCTTTCGCGCCATGCTCCTGTCACGTGGCGGCAGCGTGGACGCAATGAGCCTGTATCGGGAATTCGCCGGGCGCGAGCCGCGCATCGAAGCGTTGCTTGCGAAACGCGGACTGAGCGCAACGCCCTAGACGCCGAGGTTGTCGGCGGCGAACTGCCAGTTGAGCAGCTTGTCGATCACCGCGTTGGCGTAGTCGGGCCGGCGGTTCTGGTAATCGAGATAGTAGGCATGCTCCCACACGTCGATGGTCAGCAACGCCTGCTGGCCCCTGGTCATCGGCAGTTCGGCGTTGCTGGTCTTGGTCACCACCAGCTTGCCGTTGTCCGATGCCAGCCAGGCCCAGCCACTGCCGAACTGGGTGGTCGCGGCAGTGGCCAGCTCCTTCTTGAGGGCATCGAGGCTGCCGAAGTCACGCTCGATCAGCTTCCCAAGCTGGGCAGGCGGCGTGCCGCCGCCATTGGGCTTGAGGCTGTTCCAGTAGAAGGTGTGGTTCCAGATCTGGGCGGAATTGTTGAACACGCCGGCCTGGTCGGGCTTGCCGGTTGATTCGAGGATGATGCTCTCGAGTGGCTGGCCTTCCAGCGGCGTACCGGCAATCAGCCGGTTGAGATTGTCGACGTAGGCCTTGTGATGCTTGCCATAGTGGAAGCCCAGCGTATTGGCGCTGATGACCGGGTCCAGCGCATTGTCTGCGTATGGGAGAGGCGGAAGGGTGATGGCTTGGCTCACGGTGGTATCTCGCTGTTGGCGTAAAGCTGCGCGCGCGCGCGCGCCGGGGACGTGATGATAACG
>DATKBK010000255.1:0-3084 GCA_035514045.1 Steroidobacteraceae bacterium
GGTCTTGGTGGCAATGCCCTTGTTATCAATCTGCATGAACTGGATGCCCGACAGGTCGGGTACGACCCCATAGCTAACCACGGCGGGAGAAAGCGTGGATTCACCGCCTATCACAGGCAGGCCGGCCGCTGATCGGCGGCATTGCCATTGCCGCACAGATCGACGTAACCGTCATTGGTGTACTGACCCTCCAGACGTTTCAGCCAAGCACCCAAGTCCTTGGCGCGGGTCTTGGACTTGGTGCCTTTGACGATGACTTCGTCCAGTTCTTCCAATTGGCCTCTCGCGAGCGGAAGGACATCCGGTTTGGTGGGCTGCGCGCATGTAAAGCCTGCAGAGAACACCGAACCGGGGAACAACAGCGTCAGCCAGAGCCAACCCTTAAATGCGATGAAGTGCGATTCAGCATGAAATGCAGGGTAGTTAGTGCACTTATCTTTCGACGCTTCCTGGCTCCTGCGCATCAGCCACCCCCGCAATTGGCGCATGCTGGAGAGCACTCCCGGTTTTGGTTGTTTAGTCAACTGGATACGTTTGTGAGGCCTCCAGCGATTGCCGGCGCCAGGGCGGGGTCAGGGCGTTACACCCATCTGGGTGAACATGGCCTCGACCAGGGCAGATCTCTGCCGGGCCGTCACCAGATCGCGCTCGCCTGCTTCGCGTTCGCCATGTCGGATGCGTGCAATGCCGCGACCGTAAAGTGACGCAGCGTTCCGCGGTTCCAGCGCGATAGCCCGGTCATAGTACTGGATGGCCTCCTGCAGCCTGCCCATGCGCAGCAGCACGAAGGCGCGACTGTCGAGGCAGTGGGCGCATTCCGGCGTGCTCGCAAGTCGCAGGTCGCACTCCTGCAGGGCCTCTTCCAGCGCCACGTTGAACGCTGCCTTGTCCCAGCAGAGATCATTGAACGATTCGTCGCTGACCCGCTCCTCCTGCGCGGTTGCGAAGTCGCGGCGCGCGGCGGCCTGGTCCCCGAGTTTCCAATGGGCCACGCCCCTGAGCCCATACAGCTGGTAGAAGAGCACCACCGTCTCCTTCTCGAAGTCGGTCAGCAGATCCACAGCTTCCTTGTACAGGTCCACCTCGAGCAATGCCTTCGCCACCTCGACCTTCATCGGTGAACTGGCATCGGGCTGGCGCAGCGCCATTCGCAGATCGGCCACGCGGGCGGAGTTGTCATCCTGCTGACGGGCCCGCTCCAGATAGGCACGCGCACTCGGAGCCCGCCCCAACTCCTCGCCCAGATACTTTCGCGCCAGCGGCCTGTCGCCGCTGGCCAGGGCCACCGAGATCGCGCCGTGCAGGCCTGCCGGCGCGGAGCCATGCGCCGCGCGTAGGGCCTCGGCCACCGAGGGAATCTCATCCTCACGGTCCAGCCCCTTCAGTGCCTTCGCCTGCTCGACATACGCGGGCCGGCTTTTCGCGTCGATGGCAATGGCGGCCAGCGCGTCGCGCAAGGCAAGTTCCTGGTTGCCGAGCCGGCCGTGGGCATAAGCACGCCGCACCAATACATCGACGCCCTGTTCCGCCTCATTCATGACGTCGAGCAGCGCGGTGACATCAGCCCACCGCCCGCTGGCCCCGTACGCGTTGGCGAGCATGGACTGCAATTCGGCGTTGCCGGGGATGGCGGCAAGCCCAGCCTCCAGATCTGCAGCCAAAACCGAGAGGTCTCCCTTCAGATTCAACACATGCGCGCGCCCCATGCGCGCCAGGACATGCTCCGGCTCCATTTCGATGGCCTTGCTGTACGCCACCTCCGCCTGCTCCAGCAGATAGCGCAGCATCATTGCCGACCCGAGGGAGACATAGTCATCAGCCTCGTCAAAGCTCTGATCAGCCTCCACCAGCAACTCTGGTGCCGTCGGGAGGTACCCTTCCGGCTTCTTCAGGTACAGGCTGTTGCGCGACATCTCCAGCAGCACACGCTCCGCCTCGGCGCGCTCGCTGGCGGCAAACTCGGGCGCGATACTGCGGTAGTTGCGCTCTGCAGTGAACACGCTGAGCTCGACCTTCGCGGTCCGTCGGAACTCACCGCCTGCGATGGTGGTATTGATGTCCGTGCCGGTTACCGTGAACGACTCGCGCTGGTCAGCGGGCAGCCGGATTTGCTCGATCGTGCGCGTCCAGGCGGGATACGGCACCGCATACGGCGCGTTGGCATCCGTCCCGCGCGGGCGGCTCAGATCAATGCGATAGCCCAGGGTCATGTCATGCGGCTGGTAAGTGTCGTACTCCGGGTCCCACTCCATCCTGATCGTGCCGCTGGCCGTCCAGCTGGCAATGCCCTGCGCTTCGTCGAACAGCGCACTGGTCTGCTCAATCTCAAGCCCGCGATACTGCTGGCGCCAGAAGCCGCGCAGGCCCTCCTCGCGGTTCGCCTCCGGCACGCCCTCCAGGCTTTGCTTCATTGCCAGCGCGGCGTCCCCAACCACTTTCATCTCGACGTTGAATGGCGCGGGTATCGTGATGCCCTCCCTGGCGTCGATCTGCATCGTCACCACGGACTCTGGCTCCGCCAGCGGCTCAAGTGGAATCGCCACCAGATCGCTGCCGCGCACCGTCAGCGGCAGCGCCCAGCGGAAAGGCGGCGGCTGCAGCCGGGACAGCGCGCGGTCGCCGCGGCGTGTTCCGTCGAGCCAGTAGGCCTTGCCGCCGATCTGCGCACGCACCAGTACATGATCGAATACGCCCACCCCGGGCAGGCGCGCGTCGAGGCCATCGCCGAATGATGAACTCACGGCAGCGACATCGGCCTCGATGCCCAGTTCGCGCAGCAGCGCCAGCAGCATGGCCGACTTGGCCTTGCAGTCGCCAAAGCGCCGCTCCCAGGTCTCATCCGCCGGGGCGGGATTCAGGCCGCCGTCGTTCATCGCCAGCAATACGTAGCGGATTTCGTCCTGCACCAGCCGCAGCGCTGCGGCCGCACGCTCGGCCGGCGTTGCATGCTCGCGCCGGATGCGCGCCGCCTCGGCTCGCAATGGCGAATCCGCGGTCAGTTTCGAGGCCTCCACGTACAACGGTGCCAGGCGTTGTGACAGCGCCTGCCAGTTGCGGTATGTGGTCAACTCCAGCATGCGCAGC
>DATKBK010000256.1:0-5635 GCA_035514045.1 Steroidobacteraceae bacterium
GCTGATGGTGGTGCGCCGCGAGCATGACGGCATCCGCCGCTACTGCCACCTCGGCACGGGCAACTACCATCACAAGACCGCGCGCGCCTATACCGACTATGGCCTGCTGACCGCGAACGAGGCCATCGGTCTGGACGTGCACGAGATCTTCATGCAGCTGACCAGCCTGACGCGCACGCCGAAGCTGCGGCTGCTGCTGCAGTCACCCTTCACGCTGCACGAGCGCCTGCTGGAGCTGATCCGCGCGCAGGCGGCACTGCGCGCGAAGGGCCGGATCGTCGCGCGGATGAACGCCTTGACGGAACCGCAGGTTATAGAGGCGCTGTGCGAGGCGTCGCGCGCCGGCGCACAGATCGACCTCATAGTACGCGGCACCTGCGCGCTGCGACCGGGCGAGGCCGGGGTCTCGGAGAACATCCGCGTGCGCTCCATCATCGGTCGCTTCCTCGAGCATCCGCGGCTGTGGTGCTTCGGTGAGGGCCGCAAGGCGCGCCTGTACCTCAGCAGCGCCGACTGGATGGAGCGCAACCTGTTCCATCGCGTCGAGATCGCCTTTCCCGTGCTCGATCCGGCGCTGCACGCCGCGCTGCGCAAGGACCTGGCGCTGTACCTCGAAGACAGTACCGACGCGTGGCTGCTGCAGGGTGACGGCAGCTACCGGCGCGCTGCGCCGCGCGAAGGGGACACGGCGCCCGCATCGGCGCAGTCCAGCCAGCTCAAGCGCTACGCTGGTTGACGCGCCCGAGCAGACGCTTTCTCAGGAAGTGAACACGCGCAGGCGCAGGCCCAGCGCGCGCAGATAGTCGATCTCGTCGTTGAGATCGGCGGCGGTCAGCGGATGCTCGCGGAAGGAACGGATGCGGAAGCGAAGTTCCAGGGTGCGCGGCTTGCCGGTCAGGGTAAGGTCCGGAATCGGCTCTTCGCTGCGATCCCGATGCAGCAGCACGGCGAGCCTCAGGATCAGGATCAGGTAGATCGCCCGCTCGTCCCAGGGCGGAATCAGTTCTTCCAGCCCATCGAGCAGCAGTCGTTTGCGGTGGGCGCCGACCAGCCGGGCCAGCAGCGCCTGTTCCTCGCGGGCAAAGCCCGGCATGTCGGCGTTCTGCAGCAGGTAGGCGCCATGACGGTGGTAGCCGCTGTGGGCCACATCGAGGCCGATCTCATGCAGCTGGCAGGCCCAGCCCAGCGTCTGCTCGGCAATGGGGTCTTCGAGCCGCCAGCTCTCCTGCACCTGCGCCAGCAGTTTCTGCGCCGTCTGCTCGACGCGGGCCGCCTGCGCCAGGTCGACGTGGTAGCGCAACTGCATCGAACGCACCGTGCGCTCGCGCGCATCTTCATGCGTGAAGCGGCCGATCATGTCGTAGAGCAGGCCCTCGCGCATGGCGCCCTCGCTCCAGCGCATCTGCCGGACCTTCAGCTGCGAGAACACCGCCGACAGGATCACGACGCCACCGGCGAATACGTTGCGCCGATCCTCGGTAACTGCCTGGAAGGGAATGGCCTCGGTAGTACCCGCCTCGCACAGCGCCTCGATCACCGCTTCGATGCCCTCGGGCGTGATTGCTGCCGCCTTGGGATCGAGCTCGCGACAGGCCTCCAGCACGGTACGCACGCTGCCTGAACTGCCGGCCGCGGATTCCCAGCCCCGTTTCAGGAAGGTCTCCTGCACCGGTTCAACGAACTGCTTGGCCATCAGCAGCGCGCGCTCGAAGCGCTTGGCAGAGAACTTGCCATCGCCGAAAAATTTCTGGCTGAGCCCGACGCAGCCCAGATTGACGCTTTCCAGAACCAGCGGCTCAAGGCCCCGACCCACGATCATCTCGGTACTGCCGCCGCCGATGTCCACCACCAGGCGGTTGCCGGGTTCGGTGGGCAGCGACTGCGATACGCCGGCGTAGATCAGGCGTGCCTCCTCGCGGCCGGAGATGATCTCCACCGGGTGCCCGAGCGCGTCGCGGGCGCGTTCGAGGAAAACCTGCTTGCGACGCGCACGCCGCAGCGCGCTGGTGCCTGCCACGCGCACTGCATCGGCATGCATGTCGGAGATGCGCTGCCCGAACCGCTTCAGGCAGGCCAGCGCACGCGCCATCACATCCTTGTCAAGGCGGCCGTCCTCCTCGAGGCCCGCGGCCAGCTGCACCGGCTCGCGCAGGCGATCGATCACCACCAGCTGACCATTGCGGTACTGGGCGACGACCAGATGAAAGCTGTTGGAGCCCAGGTCGACCGCGGCCAGCACGTCGGGTACGCGCTGCGCTCGGCGACTCACTCCCGCTTCGCCTTGAGCTGCGGAATCAGGCGGCGAACGAGGAGCCGCAGCCGCAGGTGGTATGGGCGTTGGGGTTGCGAATCACGAACTGCGCGCCCTCCAGGCCCTCGCGGTAGTCGATCTCGGCTCCGCTCAGATACTGGTAACTCATGGGATCGACCAGCAGCTTCACGCCGAGCTTCTCGACCAGGGTGTCGCCGTCCTGCACAGCCTCGTCGAACTCGAAGCCGTACTGCATGCCCGAACAGCCACCGCCCTGCACATAGACGCGCAGCATCAGCTCCGGGTTGCCTTCGCCCTGGATGAGTTCGGCAACCTTGGTGGCCGCCGCGTCGGTGAACTGGATGGACTCGTCGTTCATATCTTGAGGAGTTTACCCTTGATGGTGGCGCCGGCGGCCATTTCAATCGCCCCGTAGCTGAGGTTGCCCTCCACGCAGGCCCTGGGGCCCAGCACGACGCGGTGGCGGGCCGTGATGTCGCCTTTCACGGTGCCGTGCAGCTCGACCTGCTGGGCCTCGCAGGAGCCCTCGATGACCCCGGATTCACCAATGACCAGGCGGGACGCGCCCTCGCCCTCCGGCTTGACGCTGCCGGCGACCGAGCCGTCGAGGTGCAATCCGCCGGCAAACAGCAGATCGCCCTGGATGCGCGTGCGCGCGCCTACCAGGGAGTCGATGGCCGCAGTGGCGGCGTTGTCTTTGCGGAACATGGCGCTCAATTCTCCACGGTCCAGGGGAAGGTTTCGCGCACCGGGTTCACGCCTTTGCGGGCGGGGGCCAGCTCCACCACGACCCTGACGGGGGTAAAGCCCGCCGGTAGCCGGATCATCTGTTCCAGTTCCTCCAGATAGCGGAAATCGAACGGCAGCTCGCCACCTTCAATGCCGGCAACCTGGGCCAGATCGACGCTGACGGGCCCGGATCCAGGCTCTGCCTCGAAGGTGATGCGCAGCTTGCCGCTGACGGCACCCTCGGGGTTGAAGGTGCGGCCCAGCACCAATCGCAGGCGATAGGTATTGGCTTCGCCGCCACCACTGACGCGGAACTGCTGGATGCGCAGTGTGTCGGGCTGCGCCCCTGCGCCAAGCACGCCACGGTAGAAACCCAGTTCGCTCTCCAGCCGCTGCACATCGCCCCGCAGCGAACCGATGGTGCCCGCCAGTTCCGTGCGCTCGCGCGCCTGGCCGACGCGCTCGCTTTCGCGGCGGGCGAGTTCGACGCGCAAGTTGCGCACCTCGCCTTCCAGTGAACCGACCCGCTCGCGCAGCGTGACGCGATCGGGCGTGATGCCACCGGGCAGGCCAAGGTTGCCGCGGCCCCACTCGAACGCGATCCACAGCAGCACCGCGACCACCAGCAGCATGCTGAGGACCACGAACCTGCGGCGGCCGGGCTCATTCGTACGCACCACCAGCCGTGGCACGCTCACCGTCGGCACCTTCACTCGGGAATCCTCGCCGCCTCACCCGGACCAGCGGGCTGAGCCTGCGGCACGGCCGCAGATCCCTGCTGCGGCGTCTGCCGCGCCCACCATGCGGGGTACGCGGGCAGGCCATCGGGTCGCGCCAGTGGCGCGAGCTCATGCAGCGCCTTCACATAAACGGGTCGCTTGAAGTAGATCACTTCCTTCACCGGCTGCCAGTAGTCGACCCAGCGCCAGCGGTCGAACTCCGGCTCGCCCGACAGATCGAGGCGGATGTCGGCCTCGGCGGCGGCCAGCTGCAACAGGAACCAGCGCTGCTTCTGGCCCACGCACACCGGCCGCTGGCCGCGGCGCTGATAGCGGGTGGGCAGGCGATAGCGCAGCCAGTGTGCGGTGCTGCCGAGCAGTCGCACCTGTTCTGGCGCGAGACCGGTTTCTTCATGCAGCTCACGGAACAGCGATTCCTCGGCCGATTCGCCGCGGCGCATGCCACCTTGTGGAAACTGCCAGCCCTTGCCACCGGTGCGCCGGCCGAGAAACAGCCCGCCGGCCTCGCCCATCAGGACGATGCCCACGTTGGCGCGGAATCCATCCCGGTCGATCACGTCGGTCATGATCTTCAACTTTTAACCGGGTTGCAGGGTCTGTGGCAAGGAGACCGCGCAAAGCAACAGAATCAGGCTCGCTGCAGCGCCTGCAGCTTGCGGCCCTTGAGATATGTCAGCCCCTGATCCATCAGGGCACGGAAGGCTGCGAAGTCGCGGCCCTGCACCGCATGCCGCAGCCGTTCAACCGCATCGGCCAGCGCCTGCAGCGATTCTCCGCCGTAATCATTCAGCGCCTGGATCTCGTAGTAGAGCTCGGGGCTTTCCTCGGCAACGCCCACTGCAACATCGATCTGCGCATCGAAGGTGGTGCTCGACATGCGCTCAAGCTTCGGTGCGGCCTCGCCACTGCCGGCCAGCGCAGTGAAAAAGGCGATGTTCAGCGCATGCGACAGACCCAGCACATAGGCCACCAGCCGGTCATGCTCTTCGAGGTCCATCACCACCTGTTCGGCCATTGTCGGCTGGAACAGCGTGCGGGCAGCGGCCAGGGCTTCCGGGTTGCCCAGGTCGATGAAGATCACATGGCGTCCGGACAACAGGTCGACACCCGGTCCGAACATGGGGTGCAGTGAAGTGACCTTGACGCCCGCGGCCTGCAGGGCCGCGAGGCCAGTGCGCAGTGGCGATTTGAGCGAACCCAGATCGAACACCACGCCTTTCGGTTTGCGGCGGGCCAGCTCGGCGAGGATGCCGTCACTGGCACCCAGCGGCGTCGCGACCACGATGAAATCGAATGCGTCGAGGTCGGTGAGTTCGCGCCAGTCCGGCACCTGTGCATTGCCTTGCGGCGCGCCGGCAGGATCAGCAACCTGCACGGTGAAACCCTGTGAGGCCAGGAACTGCACGAACCAGCTGCCCATCTTGCCGGCTCCGCCGATCACCAGCGCGCGCCGCCCGCTGCCCGCGCCATGCGCGACAACGCTGACCTGCTCCTGGGCGCTGAGCGATGAACGGATCAACAGGCGTAGCACTTTCTCGGCCACGTCGGGCGACAGGCCGTGCTGCTCGGCGCCGCGGCGCGCGCCCAGGATCACTTCGCGTTCGCGCTGGTAATCGCGGGTCGGGTAGCCGGTGGCACGCTTGGCTGCCGCAACCTCGCGAGCTATGGCCTGCCGGCGGCCAATCAGCGCGACTATTTCGCCATCCAGCCGATCGAGCTGCTCGCGCAATTGCTCCAGGGAACTCATGGCCATCGCAAACCGTTATGCGGCTAAACTCATGTCATGTTACCCGATCAGCAGCTGCCCGATCCGCTGCCCGGCGAGCCCATGTCGCTGCTGGCGGCCTGGTGTGCCGAGGCCGCGCGCCGCAGGGACCAGCCGAACCCCAATGCA
>DATKBK010000257.1:0-5919 GCA_035514045.1 Steroidobacteraceae bacterium
TGCGGGCGATTTCCTGGATCCGCTCCTTGCCGGTCAGCCGGAACAGGCTGGTGTGCGTGTGGCCATCGCTGGTGGTCTTGCTCACCTTCAGCTGCTGATGGCCCTGGGCCGCCACCTGCGGCAGGTGGGTGACGCACAGCACCTGGCCACGTACCCCCAGCGAACGCAGCTGCCTACCCACCACCTCGGCGATGGAACCACCGATGCCGGCGTCTACCTCGTCGAACACCATGCAGCGGCGCTCGTCGGCGACGCAGGCCACCTGGACGGCCAGCGACAGGCGAGCCAGTTCGCCGCCAGAGGCTACCTTTGCCAGTGGTCGCAGCGGCTGGCCAGGGTTGGCGGTGACCTGGAATTCCACGGCATCGATGCCATGCGCGGTGGGTGCCGCGTCGGGCTGTGCCCTGACCGCAACTTCGAACCGCCCACCTGCCATTCCCAGCTGCTGCATGCGGGCGCTGATTTCCTTGCCGAAGGTGACCGCGGCTGACTGCCGGGCCCCGGACAGTTCGCCTGCCAGTTGGCGCCACGCCGCCAGCGCTTCGTCGCGCTGGCGCTGCAGCCCGGCGCAGTCCTCGGCCGCGGCTTCCAGCGCCTCGAGTTCCTTGCGCAGGGTCTCGCGCTGGGCGGGCAGCTCGCTGGTTGTGATGCGGTGTTTGCGCGCCAGCTCCTCTGCCGCCGCGAGACGGCGCTCCACCTGCGCCTGGCGGGCACTGTCGAGGTCGAGCGATCCGGCGTACCGGGCCAGTTCGCGAGCGGCTTCGGTGATGCGGATCGCGGCTTCGTCGAGCAACGGCAGGATGGGCGCCAGCCCGGGATCGAGCTCCGCCAGTGGGCGCAGCGCCGCCTGGGCGCGCGCCAGGCGCGCCTGGGCGGTGTCGTCGCCCTCGTACAGCAGCTGCGCGGCCAGCTGGGAGCCTTCAAGAAGTCGGCCGCCATTGGCCAGTCGTGCCGCTTCGCTGAGCAGGTCTTCCGCCTCGCCGGGGGCGAGGTCCAGCGCAGCCAGCTCCGACTGCTGGAAGCGCAGCAGCGCAAGCCTTGCATCGCGGTCGCGCAGCTGCACCTCGATCTGCTGCAGGCTCGTGTTCAGGTCGCGCCACTGCCCATGCGCCGCGGCTACTTCGGCGGCGCGGTCCTCGAGCCTGCCGTAGGTGTCGAGCAGCTCGCGCTGCGCGGCGGGCCGCACCAGTGACTGGAACTCGTGCTGGCCATGCACGTCGAGCAGGAAAGCGGTGATCTCCTGCATCTGCTGCAGCGTGACGGCCTGGCCGTTGATGAAGGCGCGCGAGCGACCATCGGCGCCGATGACCCGGCGTACCAGCAACTCGCCTTCGACCTCGATCGCGGCAGCCGCGAGAATCTCGCGCAGCGCCGGCGGGATCTGCAGGATATCGAAGCTGGCCGAAACCTCGGCGCGGGCGGCGCCAGCGCGCACCTGGCTGGCATCGGCGCGACTGCCAGCCACCAGCGTCAGGGCGTCGACGATGATCGACTTGCCGGCGCCCGTCTCGCCGGTGAGCACGGTGAGGCCGCCGGCGAAAGCCAGCTCCAGCGCATCGACAATGGCCAGGTCGCGGATCTGCAGGTGAGTCAACATGAGGGCAAGCCTAGCGCTCGTGCTCGGCCGCGGCGCGGCCCCAGTGCAATTTTGAGCGCAGCAGCCGGAAATAGTCGTACCCCGGCGGATGCAGCAGCGTTATGTATTGATCGGTGGGCCGCACTTCCAGCCGGTCGGCCGGGGTCAGCTCGCCGAATGCCACGCCGTCGCAGGTGACCTGCGCCCGGGTTTCATAGCGTTCACGCACCAGCACCGTGATGGTGCTGCGACCGGACACCATGATGGGTCGGTCGGCCAGGGTATGCGGGCAGATGGGTACGATCACCAGCACGTCCAGTGCTGGATCGATGATCGGCCCGCCACAGGAAAGCGCATAGGCAGTCGAACCGGTGGCGCTGGCCACCACCAGCCCGTCGCCGCCGTGGCTGTTGACGAAGCGGCCGTCGACCTGGGTCTCGAAATCGAGGATGCGGCCGGTTTCCCACTTGGACAGCACCACGTCGTTGAGCGCCAGATGGCTGCGCTCGCTGCCGTCGGGGCCGATCAGGCAGGCATTGAGCAGGCGACGGCGATCGGGCTGGCAGCGGCCGGCCAGCGCGTCGTCGACGCTGCGGAACATGTCCTGTGGCATCACGTCGGTGAGAAAGCCCAGCCGTCCGCGATTGATGCCAAGCATGGGTACATCGCTGCCGGCGAACAGGCGGGCGGCAAACAGCATCGACCCGTCGCCACCAATCACGATGGCCAGCTGCGCGCGGGACACCAGCTCCGCGTCGCCCACCGGTATGGCACTGGCCGCGATGGCCGCCGGCGCGCTGTCCTGGACCAGTGTGGTGAGGCCCCGGCGGCTCAGATGCGGCAACAGCGACGCCGCCGTCTCGCCTACGGTGCTTTCCTCGAAACGCCCCAGCAGGGCGCAGGTGTTGATCTGGGCGATCATGCCGGCCGCTAGTGTAATGGTGCGGGGCAGGGCAAGGCGCTGGCATTTGCAGGTGCTTGACCCGGATAGGGGGCGCCGCTAGCGTCACGACACATCCACCAGCCCAAGCGCCACCGCCCTGGAACGCCGCGACGACAATCCGCTCACCGAGCGCGCCCAGCAGCTGCTGAAGGTGCTGATCGAGAGCTATATCCGCGATGGCCAGCCAGTGGGGTCGCGCAGCCTGTCGCGTGATTCGGGCATGGCCCTTTCTTCGGCCACCATCCGCAATGTCATGGCGGACCTCGAAGCCTATGGTTTCGTCTGCTCACCGCACACATCCGCTGGCCGTATTCCCACCCCCAAGGGCTACCGCTTCTTCATCGACACCCTGCTCGAGGTGCAGCCGCTGGAACACGGTGCCGCCGAAGCGATGCGCAGCCGCCTCGAGTCCGCCAGCGATACCCGCGCGCTGGTCTCCACCGCCTCGCAGCTGCTGTCGAATGTCACCCAGCTGGCCGGCGTGGTGTCCCTGCAGGCACGGCGCTCGGCCTCGCTGACGCATATCGAGTTCCTGCCCCTGTCCGAGCAACGGGTGCTGGCCATCCTGGTGTTCGATGACCGCGAGGTGCAGAACCGCGTGGTACAGCTTGAGCGGCATGTATCGCCCGAAGACCTGCGGCGCGCAGCGGCGGTGCTGAACGAGCAGTTTCGCGGTCGCACGCTCGATGAGGTGCGCCAGCAGCTGATTGACGAGCTGTCAGCGATGCGCGAGAAGCTCAACGAAGGCATGGTCGATACCATCGACGTGGCGCGGCAGCTGTTCGCACCGGAGCACGGCCGCGGCGATACCGAGCTGGTCATTGCCGGTGAGACCAAGCTGATGGGTTACGGGGAGCTTTCCAGCGTCGAGAAGCTGCGCCGGCTGTTCGAGGCATTTGACGAGAAGAGTGCCATCCTGCAGCTGCTGGACCTGAGCCTCGGCGGACAGGGCGTGCAGATTTTCATCGGGCGCGAGTCCGGCTACCAGATCCTCGACGACTGCAGCGTGGTCACCGCGCCTTACAGCACCGCCAGTGGCGCAGTAGGTGTGATCGGTGTGATCGGCCCCACCCGCATGGCCTATGAGCGGGTGATTCCAGTGGTCGACCTCACGGCAAAATTGCTCGGCATGGCCTTGAATACCCGGCGCTAGACCCCACGTCACGCCCGGACCAGGCGTGCCAATGGCCCGATGTTGGAGATTAACTAATGTCTCCATCATATTGAAGTTACTGGAGAAATAATGTCGGAGAATGACGCGGAACGGAATCCCGCTGCCGCCGTGGATGGGATTGCGGCCGAGCAGACGGAGGCCGCCGACGAGCTTTCGTCGCTGCGCCAGCAGCTCGCCGAGGCCCAGGCCGCTGCCGTGCAGGGACGTGAGCAGGTGCTCCGTGCCGCCGCCGAGCTGGACAACATCCGCAAGCGCGCGGCCCGCGACATGGAACAAGCGCACCGCTACGCGCTGGAGCGATTCGCGCAGGAGCTGCTCCCGGTGGCCGACAGTCTTGAGCTCGCGGTTGCCAGTGCCGCTGGCGCCGATGCGGCCAGCCTCGCCGCCGGCCAGGAGGCAACGCTGCGGCTGCTGGCCAGCGCCTTCGTCAAGTTCGCCATCCAGCCCATCGATCCGGCCGGTGAACGGTTCGATCCGGAGCGCCATGAGGCGATGGCCATGCAGCCCTCCACCACCGCGGAGCCGGACTCGGTGCTGCAGGTGGTGCAGCGCGGCTACCAGCTCAACGGCCGGTTGCTGTGGCCGGCGCGGGTAATCGTCGCCCGCGCGCCTGACAACACTTGAAGGCACCGGTTGTGGCTCCCACATACGGTGCACCTGTTTCCACTTAACGGTTTCTTCGCGGGGTATAGGCATATGGGCAAAATCATCGGAATCGACCTGGGGACGACCAACTCCTGCGTCGCCGTCATGGAGGCGGGCAAGCCGCGCGTGATCGAGAACAGCGAGGGTGACCGCACTACACCATCCATCGTCGCCTTCACCAAGGACAACGAGGTGGTGGTCGGGCAGTCGGCCAAGCGGCAGGCGGTGACCAATCCGCGCAACACGCTGTTTGCCGTGAAGCGCCTGATTGGTCGCAAGTTCCGGGACGACGTGGTGCAGAAGGACGTCGACATGGTGCCGTACAAGATCGTGGCGGCCGACAACGGCGATGCCTGGGTCGAGGCCCAGGGCAAGCCCATGGCTCCGCCTGAGGTCTCTGCCCGCGTGCTGGCCAAGATGAAGAAAACCGCCGAGGACTATCTCGGCGAGCCGGTCACCGAGGCCGTCATCACCGTGCCGGCCTATTTCAACGATTCGCAGCGCCAGGCCACCAAGGACGCCGGCCGCATTGCCGGCCTCGAGGTCAAGCGCATCATCAACGAGCCCACTGCGGCCGCGCTGGCCTATGGCCTCGACAAGGCCGCCGGTGGCGACCGCAAGATCGCCGTGTATGACCTCGGCGGCGGCACCTTCGACGTGTCCATCATCGAGATCGCCGAGATCGATGGCGAGCGCCAGTTCGAGGTGCTCTCCACCAATGGCGACACCTTCCTCGGTGGCGAGGACTTCGACCTGCGCATCATCAATTTCCTCGCCGAGGAGTTCCTGAAGGAAACCGGCGTCGATGTGCGCAAGGATCCGCTGGCAATGCAGCGTCTGAAGGAAGCCGGCGAGAAGGCCAAGATCGAGCTCTCGTCCAGCCAGCAGACCGACGTGAACCTGCCGTACATCACGGCCGATGCCGCCGGACCCAAGCACCTGAACGTGAAGCTCACCCGCGCCAAGCTTGAATCACTGGTGGAAGAGCTGGTGAAGCGCACCATCGAGCCCTGCCGCATTGCGCTGAAGGATGCTGGTCTTGCCGCTTCTGAAGTCGGCGAGGTGATCCTGGTTGGCGGCCAGACCCGCATGCCGCTGGTGCAGAAGTACGTCAAGGAATTCTTCGGCAAGGAGCCGCGCCGCGACGTGAACCCGGACGAGGCCGTGGCCGTCGGCGCAGCCATCCAGGGTGGCGTGCTGGCCGGCGAGGTGAAGGACGTGCTGCTGCTCGACGTCACCCCGTTGTCGCTGGGCATCGAGACGCTGGGCCAGGTGATGACCAAGCTCATCGAGAAGAACACCACGATCCCGACCAAGGCCTCGCAGGTGTTCTCCACCGCCGACGACAATCAGACCGCCGTGACCATCCACGTGCTGCAGGGCGAGCGCGAGCGCGCGCACGACAACAAGTCGCTGGGCCGCTTCGACCTCGCCGAGATCAAGCCGGCGCCGCGCGGCATGCCGCAGGTCGAAGTGTCGTTCGACATCGATGCCAACGGCATCCTCAATGTGTCGGCCAAGGACAAGGCCACCGGCAAGGAGCAGAAGATCGTCATCAAGGCCTCGAGCGGCCTGTCCGAG
>DATKBK010000258.1:0-3992 GCA_035514045.1 Steroidobacteraceae bacterium
TCCTCACCGAACAGCCGCTGCGCGATGCCGGGCAGAAAGCCCAGCATCGCGCCGGACTCGAGCACGCCGGAGCCCAGGCTGTTGGCAATGAGCACGCTGCCGCGCCGCGCGCACTCGGTGAGCCCGGCAATGCCCAGTGCCGAATCTCCGCGCAGTTCCAGCGGATCACAGTAGGCATCGTCCTGGCGGCGCAGGATGGCGTGCACGCGCTTCAGGCCGCCGATGGTCTTCAGCCACACGCGGCCCTCGCGCACGGTGAGATCGCCGCCCTCCACCAGCGGAAAGCCGAGGTAGCGCGACAGCAGCGTGTGCTCGAAATAAGTTTCGTTCCACGGCCCGGGTGTCAACAGCACCACCAGTGGCGTGCCATCGCCCTTGGGTGCGAAGTGCAGCAGCGAGTCGCGCATGGTGGCGAAGAAGCGCGCCAGGTGCTGGATGCGCAGGTCGCGGTACAGCTGCGGGAAGGTGCGCGAGATGATCAGCCGGTTCTCCAGGGCATAGCCTGCTCCCGACACGGCCTGGGTGCGATCGGCCAACACCCACCAGCGTCCGTCGGGAGAGCGTGCCAGGTCCGCGCCATACGTATGCAGATGCACCCCTCCCGGCACGGCGGCGCGATGCGCCGGCCGCAGGAAGCCGCTGTGCGCCTGCACCAGCGGCGGCGGCAGCAGGCCTTCCTTCAGCAGCTGCTGCGGGCCGTAGATGTCGGCGAGGATGGCGTTGAGCACCTTGGCGCGCTGCGCGATGCCTGCTTCGATGCGGGCCCACTCGGCGCCGTCGATGATCAGCGGCAGCACATCCAGTTCCCAGGGCCGGTCATGGCCCTTGGCATCGGCGTAGACGTTATAGGTTACGCCGCTGTCGCGGATCTGCCGCTCAGCTGCAGCGCGCAGGTCGTTGATCGCGCCGCCGGAGGCTCCGCGGATCGTCGCAAACAGCCTGGTCCAGGGCGCACGCGGCTTGCCGGGCTCGGCAAACAGCTCGTCGAAGCGGCCTTCCGGATTGGGGTAGATCGGCTGCATGGACGCGGGAGTCTACTATGCGCCACCCAGTCGCAGGTCCAGCGTCAGGGGATGCTCGGCACTGCCGGCGACAGTCACTGGCACCAGCCCGCCGGGCGTGTGGCCCATGCGGAAAAAGCGCGCCAGGCGCCGCGCTTCGGCCTCATAGGCATTGACGGGGAACGTGACATGATTGCGGCCGCCCGGGTGCGCCACGTTGTAGCGGGCGCCGCCCAGCGAACGAGCGTTCCAGGTGTCCACCAGGTCGAAGGTCAGTGGCGCGTGCACGCCGATGGTCGGGTGCAGGTTTGACGCCAGCCACCAGGCGCGATAGCGCACGCCGGCCACGAACTCGCCCACCGTGCCGGTGGGATGCAGCGGCAGCGCCACACCATTGACGGTGACCACATGACGGCTGTCGGTCATGCCGCGCACGCGCACCTGCATGCGTTCCAGCGAAGAGTCGACCAGTCGCGCCGTGCCACCCGGTGCGCCCTGCTCGCCCAGCACATGCCAGGGTTCCAGCGCGGTGCGCAGTTCTACTTCGACACTGCGCGCGGTGAAGTCACCAAGCCTGGGGAAGCGGAACTCGAAATGCGGCGCGAACCACGCTGCGTCCATCTGGATGCCGCCGGCGGCGAGGTCCGCGAGCACATCCAAGAAATCTTCCTGCACAAAATGCGGCAGCAGGAAACGGTCGTGCAGCGCCGTACCCCAGCGCACCAGCTGGCGCGGGTTGTACGGCTGCTTCCAGAACTTCGCCACCAGCGAGCGCAACAGCAGCTGCTGCACCAGGCTCATGCGTGCATGTGGCGGCATCTCGAAGGCGCGCAGCTCCAGCAGGCCAAGGCGGCCGGCGGGGCCGTCGGGTGAAAACATCTTGTCAATGCAGAACTCGGCGCGGTGCGTGTTGCCGGTGACGTCCACCAGCAGGTTGCGCAGCGCGCGGTCCACCAGCCATGGTGAATCCTCCAGCACGCCCTGCCCCTGCAGGCGGCGCAGCTCCTTCAGCGCGATCTCCAGTTCGTAGATGGCATCGTTGCGCGCCTCATCGACGCGTGGTGCCTGGCTGGTCGGGCCGATGAACTGGCCGGAGAACAGATAGGAGAGGGAAGGATGGTTGTGCCAGTAGGCGATCATGCTGGCCAGCAGGTCCGGCCGGCGCAGGAAGGGCGAGTCGCCCGGCGTCGCGCCCCCCAGCACGAAGTGATTGCCGCCGCCGGTGCCCATGTGGCGACCGTCGAGGTTGAATTTCTCGGAAGCCAGCCGGGTCTCGTGCGCTGACTGATAGAGGTGCTCAGTCTGCTGCGACAACTCGCTCCAGGTGGCCACCGGATGGATGTTCACCTCGATCACGCCCGGGTCAGGCGTGACGCGCAATGCATTCAGGCGCGGATCCTTCGGCGGCTCGTAGCCCTCCAGGATCACCGGCATATTCTGCGACTGCGCCGTCGCCTCGATGGCGGCGACCAGTTCCAGATAGTCCTCGAGCTCCGCCACCGGCGGCATGAAGATGTACAGCCGTCCATCGCGTGGCTCGGCACACAACGCGGTACGCGCGATCCCCGCGGCCGACTGGAACTTGGCCGGCTGCTTTGTAGTCGGGGGCAGAAGCTTGCGCAGGCGTTCGGGCACGCCGTGGCGGCCAGCGGTGCCGCCGCCGGGACCGCTGCCGACGGCGACGGCGGCAGCGGCAGCGCTGGTACCGCCCTGCCCGGGTCCTAACTGCCGCAGCACACGGTACGAGGGCAATGGCGGCAGCGACTGGGAAGGATCGGGCGGATGCACCCATGGATAGTCGCCGGCCGCAGCCCAGGGCTGCGAATCCAGCGGCAGGCGAAAGCCCAGCGGCGAGTCGCCCGGCATCAGGTAGCAGCGCTCATCGCGCATGAACCAGGGACCGCTCTGCCAGGGCGCACCGGCGAAAGGCCGGTGCAATGGCAGCACGTGCCCGATGCGCGTATCCAGGCCCTGCGTGAACACTCGCCGCAGCCGTTCACGCTCCATGGGATCGGACAATCGCGAATCGAAGGGATCGACATTGGTTGGCAGGCGCCGCTCGCGCCACAGGTAGTACCAGACATCCTCGTAGGCGGGAAACACATGCCGGCTGCCCGCGCCGAGGCGCTCGGCAACTTCGACCAGGAAGTCCTCGGCTCGCTGCGGCGTCGCGCCGTAGCTGGTGGTCTCGCTGGCGAACAGCGCCGGATTGCTCCACAGCGGTTCGCCATCGCGCCGCCAGAATGCACCCAGCGCCCAGCGCGGCAGCTGCTCGCCGGGATACCACTTGCCCTGCCCGTAATGCAGCAGGCCCTCGGGCGCATAGCGCGCCTTGAGCTTGTCGAGCAGCTGCGCGGCCAGCGCGCGCTTGGTCGGCCCCATGGCCTCGATGTTCCACTCCGCGCCGTCCCGGTCATCCACCGACACGAAGGTGGGCTCGCCGCCCTGCGTCAGGCGCACGTCGCCGTCGGTCAGCATGGCGTCGATGCGCGCACCCAGCGCGTCAACATCCTGCCACTGTGCTTCGGTGTAGGGCAGCGTCACGCGTGGCGCTTCCCACACGCGCGACACGCTCATGCGATGCTCGAATTCCACCTGACATTCATCGAGCGCGCCGGTGACAGGTGCAGCCGAACCCGGATCAGGCGAGCAGGCCAGCGGGATATGTCCCTCGCCAGCCATCAGGCCGGAAGTTGGATCAAGCCCGATCCACCCCGCGCCCGGCAGATAAACCTCGCACCAGGCGTGCAAATCGGTGAAATCCTGTTCCGCACCGGACGGGCCGTCGAGCGATTTCACATCGGCCTTGAGCTGGATCAGGTAGCCGGACACGAATCGCGCCGCCAGTCCGAGGTGCCGCAGGATCTGCACCATCAGCCAGCCCGTATCGCGACAGGACCCGCTTTCCAGTACCAGGGTCTGTTCGGGCGTCTGCACGCCGGGCTCCATGCGGATGGTGTAGCGGATGCCCTGCTGCAGCTGCTGGTTGAT
>DATKBK010000259.1:0-2211 GCA_035514045.1 Steroidobacteraceae bacterium
TTCGTGGTCAGGAAACACGCGGCGCATGCTCTCGAGGAACACCTCTAGCTCGTACGTGCCGTGAAAGTCATCGGCAACCAGGAAACCGCCGCGCAGCAGGTATTCGCGCAGGCCATCGGCCTCTTCCTGCAACAGATACCAGCGACCCACCTGCTGGGCGAACAGCCACGGATAATCGAACAGCCGCGGGTCGTTGCCGCGCAGATGGATGCTGTCGCTGGCGGCATCCACGCGCGTGAGACGACGGATGCCCTGGGTGAAATGATGCTCGGCTTCCGGATAATCGATCGCCCACCACGGGCGCCGGCCGCCCCCGTGGCCCAACGAGTCGATCAGCCTGGCAATCTGAAATTCCTGCCGCGGCAATGAGTCGCCGCCCGCGCGCCTCTGTGCGTTCTGCGCCAGCGCCAGGCCAGCCGCGGCAGCCAGCAGTGCGGCCAGCACCAGCAGGGGGCGCAGTCGAAGGCGGTTCGGGGAGCCTGACTGTTTCATCCTTCGACTATACGATTACACCCTCCATTGTGCATTGCACAATCGGTAGAATCTCCAGCCCTGTTCCGCGTTCCAGGTTCCATGTCCGGTCGCTATTTCATCAAGACATTCGGCTGCCAGATGAACGAGTACGACTCTTCCCGCATGGGAGACGTGCTCGCTGCAGTGGAAGGCCTGCGACCTGCGCCGGATGAAGCCTCCGCCGACATCCTGCTGATGAACACCTGCTCGGTGCGCGACAAGGCTGAGGACAAGGTGTACTCGCTGCTGGGCCACTGGCGGCTGCTGAAGGCCGCGCGTCCGCAGGTGATCATCGGAGTAGGCGGCTGTGTGGCCAGCCAGGAGGGCGAGGCCATCACCACGCGCGCTCCATTCGTCGATCTGGTGTTCGGTCCGCAGACCATCCATCGCCTGCCGCAGATGCTGGCCGGGCTGCGCACCACCGGCCGCGCGCAGGTGGACGTGAGCTTTCCCGAGATCGAGAAGTTCGACCACCTGCCGGCGCCGCGCGCCGAAGGCGCCAGTGCCTTCATCTCCATCATGGAAGGCTGCAGCAAGTTCTGCAGCTACTGCGTGGTGCCCTACACGCGCGGTGAAGAGGTCAGCCGGCCGGCCGCTGGCGTGCTGGAAGAAGTACGTGGGCTGCTGGCGCAGGGTGTGGGCGAGATCACGTTGCTGGGACAGAACGTCAACGCCTACGAGGGTCTGCGCGAGGGCGCGGCTCCGATGGACCTGGGACAGCTGATCCGCGCCATCAGTGCCATGCCCGGAGTTGAGCGCATCCGCTTCACTACTTCGCATCCGGTCAACTTCAACGACTCGCTGGTCGAAGCCTTCGCGCACACGCGGCGGCTGGTCAATCACCTGCACCTGCCGGTGCAGAGCGGTTCGGACCGCATCCTGGCGCTGATGCGCCGCGGGTACACGGCACTGGAGTTCAAGCAGAAACTGCGCCGGCTGCGGGCCGTGCGGCCGGACATCAGCATCTCCAGCGATCTAATCGTCGGCTTTCCCGGCGAGACCGAGCGGGACTTCCAGCACACGCTCGATCTCACCGCCGAGGCCGGCTTCGACCAGTCCTTCAGTTTCATCTACAGCCGTCGACCGGGCACACCCGCCGCGTCGCTGCCCGATGACGTGCCGCCCGAAGTGAAATCCGCGCGGCTGGCCCGGCTGCAGGCGCAGCTCGATGCGCAGTCGCGCGCCATCAGCGCCAGCATGGTGGGCAGCGTGCAGCGGGTGCTGGTTGAACGGCCCTCGCGACGCGACGCGCGGCAGCTGGCCGGGCGCACCGAGAACAACCGCTGGGTGAACTTCGACGGCGACGTGCGGCTCATGCAGCACTTCGTCGACGTGGAGATCACCGAGGCGCTCAACAACTCGCTGCGCGGATCGCTGGCCGCCGTGCAGCGCACGGAACTCTCCGCGTGAAGCAACGGCGTGTATCGGCGCTGCCGCAGGCGCTGGAGTTTGAACTGCTGCCCGAGGACAACCAGCGCCTGGCCGCGCTGTGCGGTCCGCTGGACCAGAACCTCCGGCTGGTGGAACAGCGCCTCGGGGTCGAGCTGAGGCGGCGCGGCAATCAGTTCCGGGTCAATGGCAGCGCCGCCAGCGGTGCCGCGCAGGTGCTGAAGGACCTGTTCGCGCTCACGGATGGCGGCAGCACCGTCGACCTGCCTGACGTGCACCTGGCACTGCGTGAACACGAGACGGCGGAAG
>DATKBK010000260.1:0-5847 GCA_035514045.1 Steroidobacteraceae bacterium
CCTGATGGCGGAGTCCGACATTGCAGCCGCCTATGCCGAAGCCAAGACCAGGATCCTGGAGGCCACCGCAAGTCACAGGCTTGGCATAGAGTCTGCCGAGGAGCTGCTCGATGCCCTTGCTGCTATGCGCAGGATGGTTGACCAGTTCAGTTCTGCCGCGGTGCTGCTGGCCAGTGCCCGGCCGCAGGAAGCGGAATCACCGACATGAGTGAGCAAGACGGCGTCACGGACCGGGCCGCACGCATCCACCGCTGGATTGTGCTGCTGGTCACGCTGGTCATGACCATCGAAATGGTGGTGCTCGCGATCGAGGGCCTGTGGATGAGCGCGTTCCTCGTGCTCACCATCATGCTGGTCATCCTCGCGCCCACGCTGCTGCGCGAACGGCTGCCGGTGCGGATCCCGGCGGAGTTCCTGGCGGTGTCCCTGGTGTTCACCTTTGGCGCGCTGTTCCTGGGCGAGGTTCGGGATTACTACCTCCGCATATGGTGGTGGGACATCGCCCTGCACGCCAGTTCCGGACTGTTGCTCGGCATCCTCGGCTTCCTGCTCGTCTACGTTCTCAACGAGAACAAGCGGGCGCACCTGAGCATGCATCCGCGCTTTGTCGCACTGTTCGCTTTCATGTTCGCGCTCAGTGTCGGCACATTGTGGGAGATCTTCGAGTTCGCCATGGACCAGCTGGTGGGCACCAACATGCAAAAGCCGATGCTGGGAGACCCTTCCGGGCTGACCGATACCATGTGGGACCTCATCGTCGATGCCCTCGGAGCCGCGGCAGTGAGCGTGCTGGGCTGGTGGTACATGAGCCGCGGCGCAAGTTCCTTCTTTGATCGCTGGATCGGCAAGTTCATTGCCAGCAATCCACGGCTGTTCCGGTAATTTCAGTAGCGCGCCAGCAGCGTCTCGAGGTCGGCGCGTGAGGCCGCCAGGGCAGTTTCGAGCGGAATCTGCCGCAGCCGATCGCTGCCGTTCACGATGATGGCGAAGGCCATGAAACCACCTGACTTCTTGCGCAGATAGCCGGCGATGCCGTTGACCGACACTGGCTCGCTCAGCGAGCCGGTCTTCAGCGCCACCCGGTCAAGCCAGTCGGCATTGCCGCGTTGCAGGTAGGTGAACGAGGCATCGCGCGGCACCACGAACGTTCCATAGAACGCCGGGAAGCGCCGCGGACTGCGGTATTCACTGCGCAGCACCCGGATCAGATCCGCGGCGCCCAGGCGGTTGCCCGTGGTCAGGCCGCTGCCGCTCTCCAGCACCAGGCTGCCGTCGCTGTTGGATCCGCCGGCACGCGTGACCACATTGACCAATTCGCGCGACGCGTCCGCCAGCGAGGTGGGCGGCGTGCCGCGGGCTTTCAGCGCCACGCCCATGGTCAGCACGTCGGCAATGTAGTTGTTGGACCAGCGCATCATGCGGCCCACCTGTTCCTGCAGGGGGATGCTCTCCACGCGCGCCAGCAGGCGCGCGGCGGCGGAGTCGGCGCGCAGGGCGGTTTCCACGCCGCCTTCCACCTGCACGCCGACCTGGATCAGGATCGAACGCAGCAGCGCGCCGGCGCCGGCGGCGGGGTCGGACATCGCCCGGTGCACCATGCGCTCGGTGCCGGGCGCAATGCTGCCGCCGACCACGATGCGATCCTGAGCATCCTCGGTGCTGCGCTCCACGCGCAGCGCGGCACCGCTGGCCGCCACCTGCACGCTGCCGGTCAGCGGGATGGGCAGCGGGCCACTGGCACAGCCACCTACTTCGGCGCGCGTCGCGCCGGCAGGCGCGCGCACCATCACGCACCAGCTGCCGTAGTTCACGCCGATGGCGCTGGGGGCGGCGTTGTAGGCGCGCGAGCTGCGGCGCAGGCCGGTGCAGCGATCCACGGTGTCGCAGCGCAGCTCGCCGAAGGGCGCACGCTCGACCAGCACCCGGCCACGAATGCGCGTGATGCCGGCACTGCGCAGCTGCGCCGCGAGGCCCCACAGGGTGGTTTCATCCAGCGTGGAATCGCCGCTGCCGCGCAGCACCAGATCGCCCGCCAGTACGCCACCCACCGGTGCGGTGGCAGCACGCAGTTCAGTGGCGAAGGTATGGTCCGGCGGCCAGGTGGCCAGCGCCGCCGCGGCAATCACGATCTTGCTGAGGGAGGCGGGCGTGAGCCGCTGCGCGGGCGACAGCTCCGCCACCAGCCGGTCGGAGTCCAGATCCCACACCTGCGCACTGACCCGCGCGCCCTGTGCCGCCAGCCGGGCCAGCTGGGTGAAACGCAGTTCGGCTGCCGTTGCAGGTGCAGCAGGTGGTGCGGGCGAAGGCAAACCCTGGGCGGCCGCGCCCCAGGCGGCCAGCAGCAACGCGCCGCTCAGCAGCAGCCGTTGATGCAGTTCCACTTCTGTTCCAGCTGCGCGCTGAAGAACGCGCGCTCGCCCAGCGGGGTGGCGCCGGGCTCGTTGGCCCGCATGTGGGCCAGATACTTTTCGTAGGCGTCGTCGCCGGTCACTCCGCGCAGCAGCGACAGTCCCGAGGAAAGGAACTGCCGCACCGCATTGCTGCGCGGAGCACTCATCCGCCGCTCAATGCGACCGCGGCAGGGCCGAGGCGTCCAGCTGCGTGGCCACGTAGGCGGTCTCCGAACTCGGCGGCACCGGCTTGCCCTGCAGGAAGCGGATGCTGATACGGACCATCTCCACGATCACGATCCACATGATGATCAGGAACAGCACTGTGAGCCAGCCATCCAGGCGCTGATTGAAGATCAGGGCCGGCGCCACCGCGGCGCGTTCAGGCGCCAGCGTACCGGCCAGCAACTGATCCGACAGCGCGTTCGCGGCGGCGAAGAAGCCCAGCTTGGCATCTGTGCTGAAAATCTTCTGGATGGCCGCCGTACTGGTGACAGTGGCGATCCACACCAGTGGCAGGGCGGTAATCCACACATGCCGCAGCTTGCCGGTCTTGATCAGCAGGCCGCAGGCCACCGACAGCGCGATGGCGGCCAGCATCTGGTTGGCAATGCCGAACAGCGGCCAGAGGATATTGATGCCGCCGTTCGGGTCGATGACGCCCACGTACAGGAAGTAGCCCCAGCCCGCCACGATCAGCGACGAGGACAGCAGCACCGACGGATACCAGGAGGTGCGACCCAGCGGCGCGTAGATCTGGCCCAGCGTGTCCTGCAGCAGGAAGCGCGCGGCCCGTGTGCCGGCATCCACCGTGGTGAGGATGAAAATGGCCTCGAACATGATGGCGAAGTGATACCAGAGCGCGATCAGGCCCTGGCCGAAGGCGGAGCTGAAGATGCTCGCCATGCCCACCGCCAGCGATGGCGCGCCGCCAGTGCGGGCGAACAGCGTGCTCTCGCCCACGGTGGCCGCAAGGCCGTCCATCTGCTCTACCGTCACCGGGAAGCCCCAGCCGGTGATCGTGGCCACCGCCGTTTCGGGTGAACCGCCCACCACGCCGAGCCCGGTATTGATCGCAAAGAACACGCCCGGCTCCAGCAGCGTGGCGGCGATCACCGCCATGATGCCGACGAAGGACTCGATGGCCATGCTGCCGTAGCCAGCCAGCCGGATATCGCCCTCGTTGGCCACCATCTTCGGCGTGGTGCCACTGGAGACCAGCGCGTGAAAGCCTGACAGCGCGCCGCAGGCAATGGTGATGAACACGAACGGGAAGATCTTGCCGGCGAAGATGGGCCCGGTGCCATCGGCGAACTGCGTGATGGCCGGCATCTTGATGGTGGGTGCAGTGAAGATGATGGCCACTGCCAGCAGCACTACCACCGAAATCTTCAGGAAGGTGGAAATATAGTCACGCGGCGCCAGCAGCACCCACACCGGCAGGATGGCCGCGATCCAGCCGTAGCCGATCACGAACCCGGCCAGCGACACGCCGTCCCAGTTGAACATCGGCGCCAGCTGATCGTGCTCGCTGACCCAGCCACCCATGACCACCGCCCCGATGAGCAGCACCAGGCCGATCAGCGAGCCCTCCAGCACCTTGCCGGGGCGCCAGTTGCGCATGTAATAGCCGACCAGGATGGCGATCGGAATGGTGGCGAACACCGTGAAGGTGGCCCAGGGGCTGTTCTGCATGGCCTTCACCACGACCAGGCCCAGCACCGCAATGATGATGACCACGATGGCCAGCGTGCCGATGGTGGCGGCGATGCCGCCCACCGCGCCCAGCTCGTCGCGGGCCATCTGCCCCAGGCTCTTGCCATTGCGGCGGGTGGAGAGGAACAGGATGGTCATGTCCTGCACGCAGCCGCCCAGCACCGCGCCCACCAGCAGCCACAGCGTGCCGGGCAGGTAGCCGAACTGCATGGCCAGCGTCGGGCCGACCAGCGGGCCGGCGCCGGCGATGGCAGCGAAATGGTGGCCGAACACCACCCAGCGGTGGGTGGGGATGAAATCGCGGCCATTGTTGAGCCGCTCGGCCGGCGTGGCCCGGGTCTTGTCAACGACATAGACCCGGGTCTCGATCCACTTGGCATAGAAGCGGTAGCCGAGCGCATAGACGCAGATCGCGGCTGTCACGATCCACAGGGAGTTGATCGGTTCGTCCCGCTGCAGCGCGATGCCCGCCAATGCGAAGCCGCCGATGACCGCCAGCAGGATGGCTACCAGTTTTGCGTACATTGTTGTTGTTGCTCCCCCGGGATCGTTGGGGCGGGAGTGTCGCAGGATCATCCGGGTGCGCCAACCCCTGTAGCTGCCGCGGCAGGCCCGTTCGCTGGCCGAAGCGGTGCAGCATGGCCATTGTGCAACGCCTGCGGAACGGGTATTTAATGCTCTCGCCCGCAGCCAATGGCGGGCACTTCCATTTTGCGGGGACAACAACATGCAAGTCGGCCAGATCGTCGCAGAGGTCATGAAGCGCGAGGGCGTGAAAGTCCTCCTGACCTATCCGCTCAACCCCCTGACGGAATTTGCCGCCCAGGCCGATATCCGGCCCATCGTGGTGCGCCAGGAGCGCGTCGGCGTGCACATGGCCGATGCCATCGCGCGCCTCACCTCCGGCGATACGGTGGGCGTGTTCGCCTGCCAGGGAGGCCCGGGCATCGAGAATGCCTTCGGCGCCGTGGCGCAGGCCTGGTCCGAGGGCGTGCCGATGGTGGTGTTCCCCAGCGACGCCGGTTCCTTCATCAAGCCCGCCTTCAGCGCCACGCTGAATTACCAGCACATCACCAAGCACTGCGAGATCGTCACCAATCCGGGCCAGGTGGTGGCGGCACTGCGGCGCGCATTCAGCATTGCGCGCAACGGTCGTCCGGGCCCGGTGTTGCTCGAGATTGCCGGTCTCTGGCGCACCGAGGTGCCGGGCGAGCTGGACTACACGCCCACCGCCCGCATTCTTTCAGCACCGAATCCCGCCGACGTCGACCGCGCTGCGGCGGAACTGGTGGCGGCGAAGAAGCCGCTGATCTACGCCGGCCAGGGCATTCACTACGCCAAGGCCTGGAATGAGCTGAAGGCGGTGGCCGAGCTGCTCGAAGCGCCAGTGTGCACCAGCCTCGAGGGCAAGAGCGCCTTCCCCGAAACCCATGCACTGGCACTGGGCTCCGGCGGCCCGACCATGTCCAACGCGGTCTCCACCTGGGTGCGCGAGTCCGACGTGGTGTTCGGTGCCGGCGCCAGCTTCTCTTCCACCGGCTTCGGCATCCGCTTCCCGACCCAGAACAAGGCGTTCATCCACAACACCAACCACGAATACGACATCAACAAGAACATCCCCGCAAAGCACGCGCTGCTGGGTGATTCGAAGCTGGCTCTGGCGATGCTGCACGAGGCGCTGCAGGACCGGCTGAAGAGGCCGCGCGGCCTTACCAGGCAGGTGCAGGCCGATATCAAGACG